>JALZVZ010000302.1 GCA_023299945.1 Altererythrobacter sp.
T
This sequence comes from Altererythrobacter sp., assembly GCA_023299945.1. Lineage (GTDB taxonomy): Bacteria > Pseudomonadota > Alphaproteobacteria > Sphingomonadales > Sphingomonadaceae > Erythrobacter. Next base: position 2 of record JALZVZ010000302.1, read on the forward strand.
TTGGCCTCGTTTGGCCTCATCATCTCAGCGTGTCGCAAAACACCCAAACCCGCGTCCAAACTCTGCTTGCCTGCGCAGCTTTAGCTGTAACCGATTGCGCGAACCTAACGTATAAACAAATAACAAACGCCGTGTTCACTAACTGGCAAGTGATACTGAGTACAACCACTAGGACGACGATTCGAGATAAGAGAGTTTCCCCAATGGACCTGTTTAAACCTGATCTTTACCGCAACTTTGCAATCGGCTTTTTGCTGGGTGCGCTGGTTGTGGTTGCCAATGCTTCGCCTGATTGGGAAGCAGAGTTTTCAGGTAAGGCCTATGCAGCGGAAAATGATCAAGTCTCGCAGTCCGTCGAAAAGGCTCAATGAAACGCATTCTCATTCTGGCGGTCGCAACCGCCTTTGCTCTTACAGGTTGCCAATCGAGTCTAGAGGCGCAGCCTTCCTCGGACAAATACATCCTTGCGCCCAAGGCTAGCGAGGCAGCAAAAGAAAAGCCCGGCACCAAAACCGCGATCTTTGCCGGCGGCTGTTTCTGGTGTGTTGAAGGCGTATTCAGCCACACAAAAGGCGTAAGCTCGGCGGTCTCAGGCTATCATGGCGGCGCCTCGAGCACTGCCACATATGCACAGTCGAACACTGGTATCACCGGCCATGCTGAGGCAGTGAAAATTACGTATGATCCGGCGATTATCCGTTATGATGAATTGCTGCAGATCTTTTTTACCGTGGTGGCCGATCCAACTTTGAAGGATCGCCAAGGCCCCGACATCGGCCCGCAATATCGCGCTGCATTGGTTCCACTTTCGCCTACGCAGGAAAAAGTGGCTGTGGCTTATCTTGAGCAGATGGAAAAATCCGGCAAATGGACTGCGCCCATCGTCACACCGGTCGAAGCGCATATGAAATTCTATCCAGCGGAAGATTATCATCAGGATTTTACCCACTTAAACCCTTATCATCCCTATGTGGTGCGTTTTTCCAATCCCAAGGTTGAGGGTTTGGAAGAGATCTTCCCGCAATTTTTCCGCGAAGAATTCTTGAGCGATCACAATAGCTGACCGCATATCTGGTGTTGGACCCCATAATGGACTATATACATATGTATGGTCAAACACGCTCACGCACACACAGAACATTCCGGCGATGATTTGCTCGGAGCTGCCCGCGACGCCTTAACTGGCGCAGGCGAGCAGTGGACGGGCCTACGCGAAGGCGTTTTTGCAGAGCTGCTGCAGCATCAACGCCCTGCCTCTGCCTATGATATTGCAGACAATCTATCGCGGTCGCGCGGCAAGCGGGTTGCACCGAATAGTGTCTACCGCATCCTTGATTTGTTCGTGGCCAATAACCTGGCGATGCGGGTGGAAAGCGCCAATGCCTATCTCGCCAATAGCCATCCGGGCTGCGAACATGATTGCATCTTTCTGGTGTGCGATGCCTGCGGCGGGGCAACGCATGTGGATGATGATGATATGTCAAAAGCCGTGCGGGCTATTGCAGCGGTCCAGCAGTTTAAGCCAGAGCGGCCTGTGATTGAGATTCGCGGCTTTTGTAAGGATTGCGCATAGGGATTGCGTACCGCGCGACTGATGCGCGGCATGCAATTGGAAGCAGAAAGCTGCGACGAACCGTGCAATTTCATCGACAACTCGTTCATCGACAGTATTGGTTTTCGAGTGTAAAACGCATCCTATGAGCAAACGACCATCCCTCCCGCTGCTTGATTCTGCTGCAACGCCCGATGCGCTGCGCAGTCTCAAAAAAGAACAACTCCGCCAGCTTTCCGATGAATTGCGCACCGAAGTGATCGATGCGGTCGGCACCACTGGCGGTCATTTGGGATCGGGCCTCGGCGTGGTCGAGCTAACGGTTGCGCTCCATTATGTTTTCAACACGCCGGAAGACCGCTTGATCTGGGATGTTGGCCACCAATGCTATCCGCACAAAATCCTGACCGGCCGGCGCGACCGTATTCGCACGCTTCGCCAAGGCGGCGGTCTGTCCGGCTTCACTAAACGCAGCGAAAGCGAATATGATCCGTTTGGCGCTGCCCACAGCTCAACGTCGATCTCGGCGGCTTTGGGATTTGCCGTAGCCAACAAATTGAAGAACCAACCCGGGCGTGGGATTGCCGTAATTGGTGATGGTGCAATGAGCGCGGGCATGGCTTACGAAGCGATGAACAATGCCGAGCAAGCGGGCAATCGCTTGGTCGTGATCCTTAATGATAATGACATGTCGATCGCGCCGCCGGTAGGCGGGCTTTCCGGCTATTTGGCGCGCATGGTGTCGAGCAGCGAATATATGGGGCTGCGCTCGCTCGCCTCCAAAGTGACCAAGAAACTCTCACGCCGCATCCACAAGGCGGTCGATAAAGCCGAAAGTCACACGCGCGGCATGGTCACTGGCGGGACATTTTTTGAAGAGCTCGGCTTCTATTATGTCGGCCCAATCGATGGCCACAATCTTGACCATTTGATCCCTGTTTTGGAGAATGTCCGCGATAGCGAGCAAGGCCCGGTTCTGATCCATGTCGTGACGACCAAGGGCAAGGGCTATGCCCCCGCCGAGGAAAGCGCGGACAAATATCACGGCGTGCCCAAATTCGATGTGGTCACTGGCGAGAAAGCGAAATCTGCCGCTGGCCCGCCCGCCTATCAAAACGTGTTCGGTGACACTCTGGCGAAATTGGCAGAAACCGACGACCGGATTTGCGCGATCACTGCTGCGATGCCAAGCGGCACTGGCGTTGACCGCTTTGCCAAGGCGCATCCGACCCGCTCTTTCGATGTCGGAATTGCAGAACAGCACGGCGTGACCTTTGCCGCTGGTTTGGCGGCGCAAGGCATGCGCCCATTCGCTGCGATTTACTCAACATTTTTGCAGCGCGCTTACGACCAAGTCGTGCATGATGTGGCGATCCAAAACCTGCCTGTGCGCTTTGCGATTGACCGCGCAGGATTGGTCGGCGCCGATGGGGCGACCCATGCTGGCAGCTTCGACATCACTTACCTTGCGACCTTGCCCAATTTCGTCGTGATGGCGGCAGGCGACGAGGCGGAATTGGTCCATATGACCTACACCGCTGCGCAATATGATGATGGCCCAATTGCCTTCCGCTATCCGCGTGGAAATGGTGTGGGCGTGCCCTTGCCAGCCGTTCCTGAAAAGCTGGAAATTGGCAAAGGACGCATGGTGCGCGAAGGGTCCAAGATTGCGATCCTGTCACTAGGCGCGCGTCTTTCAGAGGCTTTGAAAGCGGCGGACGTCTTGGAGGCCAAGGGGCTATCGACCAGCGTCGCCGATATGCGCTTTGCCAAGCCACTCGACGAAGCGTTGATTGAACGTCTCGTGCGCAGCCATGATGTTGTGGTGACAGTGGAAGAAGGCGCGGTCGGCGGGCTCGGCGCGCATGTGCTGACCTTTGCGTCTGATGCTGGTCTAACCGATGGCGGGCTAAAAATCCGCACTCTGCGTCTGCCCGATGCCTTCCAAGATCAGAACTCGCCAGAAAAGCAATATGCCGAAGCGGGATTGGACGCAGACGGTATTGTCGAGACAGCTTTGAAAGCGCTGCGGCACAATTCAGCAGGGGTTGAGGAAGCGCGGGCTTAAGCCACAAGCCTAACTCACCGGATACAGCATCACTCGCGCGAATTGCGGGCGGTTTAGCTGGCATGGCGCAGCCAATGTGCAATGGCGCATCGCCATATCGCCATTTTCGGTTACCGGCGCTGGGCTGGCGAGGATCACATCCGCATCAGCGGCAATATGCGGCTTAGGAATATTGCTCACAGCAGCGCTTGTTTCCGCCTCTTCAATTACTGCTTCTGGTTCTTCACCGGGCGCAGGCGGAGGCGTTGTTCCCGCTTCAATAGCGGCCTCGCGTTCACGCTTATATTGAAGGTAAGCACCAGGAATTCCGGCGCGGTCATCGCCAGCTTTCAGCAGGTCGATTTCAAACTGACGCTTCTCCAGATATTCTGTGCGAAATTGCACA
>JALZVZ010000303.1 GCA_023299945.1 Altererythrobacter sp.
CACGCCTGCACCTAGGTAAGGGAAGCAAGACACCATGCCAATCTGGTCAGAAGTGCTCGTATTGTCGCTTGCCGCTTATGCGCTTGGGATTGGAGCGGGTTGGTTCGTATGGGGACGCACGCCAGAGGCAGCGCATATTGCAGATACGCCCGATGGCTCCCATAATGATGTTGATATAGAAGAAAGCCCGTGACCATGCCTGAACTCATCCAAGCCTATTGGCCCTATATACTGATCGCCTTTGTGATCGGATTGTTGGTCGCTTGGTTTGCCTTTGCCTCTAGCCGCAAAACCACGGTAACGACGATTTCCAAGGATGTGCTAGATGAAGATCAAGGGCCAGCGGCACGCAATCAAGCGCTGATCGATGCGCCGGTTAAAAGCGCTGGTGTGGAAAAGGTACCGCCTGTCGAAGCGGACCCCGCCCCTAAAGCATCATCGGGCGATGACCTTAAGCAGATCAAAGGTCTTGGCCCCAAGATCGCCACCCTTCTCGGCGAGATGGGTATCACAAGCACTGCGCAAATCGCCGAGTGGGATGATGCTGAGATCGCGCGCATTGATGCCAAGCTTGGCCGTTTCCAAGGGCGTATCACGCGCGACAATTGGGTGGAACAGGCGAAACATCTTGCACAAGGCGACACTGACGCATTTGCCGATAAATTTGGCAATAACGGCTAAAGCTTTTCCTTCCATAGGCACGTCTCCTGCCCTACGCTCACGCCAAACTGAGGGAGACTACTGAATGACCGAAGCCATCTATCCGGTGCCTGCTGATTGGGCCGCGAATGCCAAAGTCAATGCGGCCAGCTACGCGGAAAAATATGCGCGCTCCATTGACGATGTGGAAGGTTTCTGGCGTGAGGAAGCACAGCGGATTGATTGGATCCGTCCGTTTGAGACGGTCAAAGACACCTCCTACAACAAGCAAGACTTCCACATTCGCTGGTTTGAAGAAGGCCAGCTAAACCTTTGCGCCAATGCGCTTGACCGGCACTTGGAAACTCGCGGTGATCAAGTCGCGATCTATTGGGAGCCCGACACGCCGACAGAGGCGGACCGCACCATCACTTACCGCGAATTGCATGCAGATGTGTGCCGCTTTGCCAATGCGCTGAAAGCCCAAGGCGTCAAAAAGGGCGACCGCGTCACGATCTATCTACCCATGGTGCCAGAGGCGGCAGTCGCCATGCTGGCCTGCGCAAGGATTGGTGCAATTCATTCGGTCGTGTTCGCCGGCTTCTCTCCCGAGGCACTGGCTGGACGGATCACCGATTGCGGCTCCACCATTATCCTCACCGCGGACGAAGGATTGCGCGGCGGCAAGCCTATTCCCTTGAAAGCCAATGTCGATGCAGCCTGCGAGAAAGCGGATGTAAAAACCGTCATTATGCTGGAACGAACGGGCAGGGATGTGCCCATGCACGCTGGCCGCGATATCACTTGGGCCGATGCGGTGGCGAACCAACCCGGCGATTGTCCACCCGAAGTGATGGACGCCGAAGACCCGCTCTTCGTTCTCTACACCTCCGGCTCGACCGGAAAACCCAAGGGCGTGATGCACACCACCGGCGGTTACGGCGTATGGGCCAGCATGACGCATGAATATGTCTTCGATTATTCGCCCGGCCAAGTCTATTGGTGCGCCGCGGACGTGGGCTGGGTCACCGGCCACAGCTACGTCGTCTATGGCCCCCTGATGAATGGCGCGACGCAAGTCATGTTCGAAGGCGTACCAAACTTCCCCGACCATTCGCGGTTCTGGCAAGTGATCGACAAATATAAGGTCGACATATTCTACGCCGCACCGACTGCGTTGAGAGCATTGATGCGTGAAGGCGATGAGTTTGTGACGAAGACTGACCGATCATCTTTACGCTTGCTCGGCACTGTAGGTGAGCCGATCAATCCAGAGGCGTGGGAATGGTATCACCGCGTTGTGGGTGAGCGGCGTTGCCCGATTGTCGACACTTGGTGGCAGACAGAAACGGGCGCGGCGATGATCACACCTTTGCCCGGCGCAACTGACCTTAAACCGGGCAGCGCATCCCAACCAATGTTTGGCGTTAAACCTGCGCTTGTCGATGCAGAAAAGGGCACATTGCTGGAGGGCGCGACATCGGGCGCGCTGATCATCACCGACAGCTGGCCAGGACAAATGCGCACGGTTTACGGCGATCATGAGCGTTTCTTCGACACCTATTTCAGCCAATATCCCGGGTTTTATTTCACCGGAGATGGCTGCCGCCGCGACGAAGATGGTTATTATTGGATCACGGGCCGCATTGATGATGTCATCAATGTATCGGGCCACCGCATGGGAACAGCCGAGGTGGAAAGCGCTCTGGTCGAGCATCCGATAGTGGCAGAGGCCGCCGTGGTTGGCATGCCGCATGATGTAAAGGGGCAAGGCATTTACGCCTATGTCACCACCAATGCCGGCACGGACGATAACGATGAATTGCGCGCCGAATTGGTCAAATGGGTACGCAAGGAAATCGGACCGATCGCAACGCCGGATGTCCTGCAATTTGCGCCCGGTCTGCCTAAAACGCGTAGCGGCAAAATCATGCGGCGTATCCTACGCAAGATTGCAGAAAATGACATGAGCAATCTGGGTGATACGTCTACTTTGGCGGACCCAAGCGTTGTGGATGATCTAGTTGCCAATCGGCCAAAAACATAAGTATGGGCATGCCCCCTTTCACTGCTCGGCAGAGCCTGCAAGAGGCCATGCAAACAAGCTTCAGGAGTAACTAAATTGGCGGATATGGTGCCTTTCAACTGGGAAGACCCCTTCGATCTGGAGACCCAACTCACTGAGGAAGAGCGCATGGTGCGCGATGCGGCCCAAGGCTTTGCCCAAAGCGAGTTGCAGCCCCGCGTAATTGAGGCGTTCAACAATGAAGTGGATGCGCCTGAGCTCTTCCCACTGATGGGCAAGGCTGGCCTGCTGGGCGCAACGATTGCGCCTGAATATGGCGGCGCGGGCGCGGGCTATGTCTCTTACGGGTTGATCGCGCGCGAGATTGAGCGCGTTGACAGCGGATACCGTTCCATGGCGTCGGTGCAATCCAGCCTCGTAATGCATCCGATCAATGCGTTTGGCTCTGAAGAGCAGCGCCGCAAATATTTGCCTGGCCTCGCTGCTGGCGAGCTAATCGGCTGCTTCGGCCTGACCGAACCCGATGCCGGCAGCGACCCTGCAGGCATGACCACCACTGCGCGCAAAGTGCCGGGCGGATATGTCCTCAATGGCGCAAAAACATGGATTTCCAACGCGCCTTTCGCCGATGTATTCATCGTTTGGGCCAAGAGCGAAGAGCATGGCGGGGGTATCCGCGGCTTTATCCTAGAAAAAGGCATGAAGGGGCTTTCCGCGCCCAAGATTGAAGGCAAAATTTCGCTGCGCGCGTCGACCACCGGCATGATCATGATGGATGATGTGGCCGTGGGCGAGGATGCTCTTCTGCCCGATGTGCAAGGTTTAAAGGGACCGTTTGGCTGCCTCAACCGCGCGCGTTACGGCATCAGTTGGGGGGCCCTGGGCGCCGCTGAATTCTGCATGCACGCTGCGCGGCAATATGGTCTTGATCGTCAACAGTTTGGGCGCCCGCTAGCAGGTACGCAATTGTTCCAGAAAAAGCTTGCGGACATGCTCACCGATATTGCTCTTGGCCTGCAAGCGAGTTTGCGCGTTGGCCGTTTGATCGATGAAGGCCGGTTCGCGCCCGATATGATCTCTGTTGTAAAGCGCAATAATGTTGGCAAGGCGCTCGAAATCGCTCGCCATGCGCGCGACATGCATGGCGGCAATGGCATCTCATCAGAATATCAAGTCATCCGCCACATGGTAAACCTTGAGACGGTCAATACGTATGAAGGGACGCATGATGTCCATGCGCTAATCCTTGGTCGCGGGATCACGGGGCTTGCAGCTTTTTGATGCGGCTTCACGCCTATTTCCGTAGCTCCACCAGCTACCGCTTGCGCATTGCGTTGGAGCTGAAAAGCCTGCCCTATGATTTGGCGGCAGTTGACCTGAGAACAGGTGCACAAAAAGGTGATGATTTCACAGCCCGCAATCCCTTCGCCAGCGTGCCCATGCTGGAGGCGGATGGCCGCGACCGTGTGCAAAGCATGGCGATACTGGAATGGTTGGATGAGGCCTATCCTGATAATCCGTTGCTGCCACCTGACATTGAAGGCCGCTACACTGCGCGCGAGCTGGCCTATGCGATTGCGACAGAAATCCATGCGCTCAACAATCTGCAAGTGCTGAAATATCTCCAGAACGAGCTTGGCCATACGCAAGAAGCGGTCGACACGTGGTATCATCATTGGCTGGCCCGCACGCTTGGCCCCGTGGAATATCGCCTGGCTAAAATCGGCACAGGCGACTTTCTTTTTGAGCGCCCAAGCCTGTTCGAAATTGTTCTGCTTCCGCAGATATTTAACGCACGCAAACTGGCTTATGACATGAGCAGGCATCCACATATGGAACGCATAGAAGCGGCTTGTCTCGCCCTGCCCGCATTCCAGCGCGCGCACCCTGACAACCAACCCGATAGCCCGGAATATTCCGGCTCCAAAGGAGACTAACGCCATGAAACTCGCAACATTGAATGACGGCACACGCGACGGCAAATTGGTGGTCGTCTCGCGTGATTTAACGCGCTGCTGCGCAGCCGGATATATTGCGCCGACTTTGCAGGCAGCATTGGATGATTGGGACCGGATCGCCCCGCAATTGGAAGTGCTGGCAACAGATGTGGAGCATGAAACCGTACCATGCGAACGCTTCCACGAGCGCGAGGCACATTCGCCCCTTCCCCGCGCATACCAATGGGCCGATGGCAGCGCCTATATCAATCACGTTGAGCTTGTGCGCAAAGCGCGCGGGGCCGAAGTGCCAGAAAGCTTTTACTCCGATCCGCTAATGTATCAGGGAGGCAGCGATACGTTTTCACCTCCGCGCGGCGACATTCCCTTGGGTGATCCGGCTTGGGGCTGCGATATGGAAGCCGAAGTTGCGGTGATCACAGATGACGTGCCAATGGGCGTGTCCGCCGGTGATGCAGCAGGCCACATCAAGCTCATCATGCTCGTCAATGATGTTAGCCACCGCGGACTGATCCCAGGCGAGCTGGCGAAGGGATTTGGGTTCTTCCAATCCAAACCCTCCTCCGCGTTCTCGCCCGTATGTGTCACGCCGGATGAGCTGGGCGATGCATGGGCGGACAGCCTCGTCAATCTGACCATGATGGTCGACTATAATGGCGCGCCCTTTGGCCGCGTAGAAGTGGGGCAAGATGCAGCTTTCAACATGGCGCAACTTGTGGCCCATGCCGCCAAAACCCGCAACCTAGGCGCTGGCGCAATTGTTGGATCCGGCACGATCAGCAATAAAGGCGCAGATGGCGGCCCGGGCAAGCCAGTGGCAGACGGCGGACGCGGCTATAGCTGCATTGCAGAAATCCGCATGATTGAAACGATCGCTGATGGCGCAGCGAAAACACGTTTTATGGCAGATGGCGACAGCGTGCGAATTGAAATGCGTGACGGCGACAATCGCTCCATCTTTGGCGCGATTGAACAGAATGTTGTGGAAGTTTAACGCAACGAACCTCAAGTAAGGATTAGCTTATGCCCCGGTTGAAACAAGCAGGCCGTGAGGCGCAGAACCCCTTCGCCGAGCCGATCTTCAACATGCTGTTTGAGGATCGTGATCCGGTCAAGCAGCCCGGCACAGCCACGGGCACACCAGGCAATTGGTGGACAGTGTTCAACATTGTGCCTGATGCCTTCAAACACACCACCCAAGGCTTCCAATTCTATCGCTCGCCGGAGCGCAAAATCGATCCCAAACTGCGCGAACTTGGTCAAACACGTGCGGGCTTTGCGGCCGGCTCGCAATTCGTCTTCTCGCAGCATTGCAAAGCGTGCCGCGATGTCGGCCTCACCGAAGAACAAATCACCGCTATACCATCATGGGCGGTGGCATCCTGTTTTAGCGACATTGAACGCGCAGTGCTGGCCTATACCGATGCTTTGGTGCTGCAACATGGGCGCGTGCCGGACGGTGTGTTTGCGGTATTGAAAGAGCATTTGTCCGATGAGGAAATCCTTGAGCTTACATATGTCACGGCGACTTACATGATGCATGCTGTGATGAGCCGCGCATTGCGCCTTGAATATGATGATGTCGAGGAACGCGTCGCCGAAATTCCTGCGCCTAATGAAGCGGCCAATGCAGATGTTATGGCAATGGTCGACACGCCGAAAAAGGATCAAGACTGATGGGCTATCACCACCTCGCATTGGCTGCAAAAGACATGAAGGCCACCCATGCATTCTACGAGGATGTCATGGGTTTTGAGCTGGTCAAAGTCGAAGTTGCACCGATCATGTCCGGCGGTTGGGGCAAACATTTTTTCTACCGGATTGGCGGAGATGACACCTGCTTTATCGCCTTTTGGGAATTGCATGATGGACCGGGCGCAGACGAATATATCTTCGACCTAAACAAGGCAGCGAACCTGCCGCCAATGACCAATCATTATGCCTTCAATGTGAACAGCGATGATGATCTGAATGAATGGCGTGTCAAATGGCAAAAGGCCGGTCTGCCAGTGTTCGAGATCGACCACAATTGGTGCAAATCCATCTACACCACCGACCCCAGCGGCAATGCGGTGGAGTTCTGCCTGACCTCTGGCACGTTTGATGAAGGCACGCGCGCCCGCGCATTAGAAGCGATGGAGGAGACAGAGTTTAACCCATCACCTCCTCCAGCCAAAATCAAAATGTGGAAGGCTGAACCGGCTTAAACATC
>JALZVZ010000304.1 GCA_023299945.1 Altererythrobacter sp.
CTGGGCCTCATGGGCGGCGGAATGCAGCCTCAGGGCCATGTCCAAGTGCTGATCAATCTGGTCGATTTCGGGATGAATTTGCAAGAAGCCGGCGATGCAGCGCGCATCAATCATGATGGCGGGCGCCAGCCCACAGAGAGCCTCAAAGGCGAAGCCAAAGATCCGCGCGGCACTTTGAATGTTGAGCCCGGCATACCGGAGGCAACGGTTAAGCGCCTGCGCGGTCTTGGCCACAATGTCGAAGTCGTCTCCAACGGCATTATGTTTGGCGGGTACCAAGCGATCGCGCGTGATCCCGACACCGGCGTACTGACCGGCGCAACCGAAATGCGCAAAGATGGGCAAGCGGCGGGATATTAGGACGACTCAGTTTTAGGCGGCTGGGCAAGCGGCAAGATATGAAAACGGCTTACGAAACTTTAGAAATACGCATTCATTCGCGATCCTGCTTTAAGGGTTTGGAAATGACACTTTCCTAATCCAGCAAGATGGTAACGCATGTCGTCCCTTTAGCCTTTTTATTGCGTGCCGGTTCGCCTTTGCACTTGGCATTGATGGCCTGCCTGTGCCTGCTGGGAATTGCGCTGCCTTCTGCAGCTTGGGCCGCACAGACAATTAACGCCACCAGCACAACGTCATGCATAGCGCAGGGCGGAACGCTAGTCGGCGGCAATTTGCTGACCGATTTCGACAATGGTACGTTTGGCTTTGAAAATGGCCAGCCCGACCAATCGCCATCGACCAACCCTTATGTTGGGCAAATTGACAGCGGGCAATTTGCGAACTTTTACGACTTCTTCCACGGCGCCTTTGGTTTCATCGCCAATGCGCAAACCGCGCGCAACGGGGCCCAGCATCCCGGCATTACCGATCCCGTTTATGGAGCGACTGGGCGGTTCTTTGCCTCTGACCCCAATGTCACCTCGCCAACCATCAATTTTTCCGCGCAGAATGTTGTTCCTAACGCGAATTACCAAGTTTCATTTTGGGCGGCGAATTCTGAACCCAATGGCGCGCCCAATGACATCAATCTAGAGATTGACGGCATTACCTCGTTGAACACAGGACAGCTGCTAGCGTTTCCATCCGCACTGGAATGGAAGCTTTACTCCTACGTTTTCAACGCAGGAAACCGGACCGATGTGATATTTGCCCTGCGCTCGCTTGAGACGGGTCCACGCGGCCGCGACTTTTACATCGACAATGTCGAATTGCAGCGCTGCAACGGGCAAAACGGCGTGATCGAAGGCTCCGTCTATTCCGATGTTGATGGCGACAACATATTCCAACCTGCCCGAGAGGCGACCTTTAACAACATCACCGTGCAATTGTATGATGACCGCGGAACCGCCGCTACCGCCGATGATCTGTTTGTCAGCAGCACAAGCACGCTGACAGATGGCATGTTCCGCTTCATCAATATGTTTCCCAGCAATAACTACCGGCTGCGAGTGATTGAAAACGACCCAGACCTGCCTGTCTCTGCCACTTTCGGGACACCGCAAAACCTGCTCGCCGTGCTGGCATCAGGCGCCACTGTTTCAAACCGCAATTTCGGCTTTGACTTGCCCCCTCCAAATTTCAGCGTGACCAAAGCCTCGCAGGTCTATGCGGGCCAGGGCGGCGGGGTGTTTCATATCCCCGGCCAAGATGTCGAATATGGGCTGACCGTCACCAATAGCGGGGGCAGCGGCTATGATGCGAATAGCAATCTTATGATCGATGCTCTGCCCAGCAGTTTGATCTTTTATAACGGGGATTTCGACGGCTCTGGCACGCTCACTTCTGATCCCATCTATTTTGTCCAAAATGGCGCGGGCCTAAGCTTTGATTATACAAATGACGTGCGCTTTTCCGATGCCGCAAATGCGCCTACTGGCTTTGCCGATTGCAATTACGCACCGGCCCCGGGCTATGACCCTGATGTGCGCTTCATTTGCGTCAATCCAAAAGGAACAATGAGCAGCGGTTCTGCGCCGCCCAGCTGGACGATACGGTTCCGCGCGCAAATCAACTGAGCCTTTGTGTCAGCATTTCCTTGGGCAATCCGCGCTAAAGTAAGGGGCGCAAACCTTGCAGCCCGCGCCCCACGTCCGCTCGTGGAATTTCGCGCGGTTGACCCCGTCACGCCGCCATTGACATAGACTTTCTCGCCAAGGCGGACCGTGACTGATCCGGTAAAGCCCTGCTCGCCCCGATAGGTACTGGCGTTAAAGCTGACGGAGAATGTGTTCTCAGGCACAATCATCGCCCCCAGTGCCATCGCCGCCGCGATCCCGCCGCATGTGCTTCTGCGCCCAGCGCGGTCGATGCAAAACCAGAGGCATCGTTTTTTAAAGCCAACGGCGACAGCATTGCTCGCCTGAATTAAGGTCGCGGCCCCGCTGCCAACCGCTGTGCTGATAACGCCCGCTGCCGCGCTGTTAAAACCCAACACCGTTGTATCATTGGCGCTTGCATTTGCGCCATTGCCAAAGGCAGACGCACGGTCGCCAACAGCCACTGCGCCAATACCATCGGCCAATACAGAATTACCAATTGCCAGCGTGCCCGAACCGCGCGCTGTTGCTGGCCTGAGCTCCTCTTTGCAGACCAGTGCGCTTCCAAGCCATTGGCTGCTTTGTGAAGGCGCTATAGGTGGGTTTCGATCAGAAAATGTAGAACCTATACGACAAGCTTACAAAAAATTTGCAGGGGCAAGATATTGCAAAAACGGCTTTATATGCGCTGGACTTGGCGTGTTTTTGTTGCGCTACCGCTGCGCTGCATGAGCGCGGGTTTGTTGCGCTACCGCTGCGCTATTTGAGCGCGGGTTTTCCTACACCACAAATGCGTGTTATTTTCATGCAGGGCATTTTTAAACTGCGCGGAACGGTCCGGCCAAAATTGTGAACCCGCTTATGGGCCGCCTCGGATGTAACTCATCAACTAACTCCGTCATAATAGGCCCGTTCGCGCGATTCGCTGCGACCAAGAGAGGGAATGCAAGCATGGCAAAAGTAACCGGATTGGGCGGTGTGTTTTATGTGGTGAAAGACCCCGCCAAGACGCGCGAATGGTACCGCGAGGTGCTAGGTCTGGATGGGGAATATGGACCGCAGCTCAACTGGGCAGATGAACCGCATCCCAACCCCTATTCGCTAATCAGTCATTTTAAGGACAGCGCATACCTCAAGCCGGGCAACACCCAGTTTATGATCAACCTACGGGTAGATGATCTGGACGGCATGGTGAAGCAGCTCAAAGCGAAGAAAGTCAAAGTGCTCGACAACGCCGATGAGGGATATGGAAAGTTTGCTTGGATCCTTGATCCTGACGGTGTGAAGATCGAATTGTGGGAAGCTGTGGCTCAGGAATTACCCTGCTAATTGTGCGGGTAACCTTAACGAATGCGCGAGGGTTAATGGGCATCTCACCGAGGTAAAACAGGTTGTAAAACTTGGTTAAAATTAGGGCCACGTTAACCTAACCTATTCCCAGCAATATTAACTAGGCGCTGGGCATAGGTGTTTTCATGGAAAGCACTCGTCACAATAGCCGCATCGGCATTCGCGCAACAATTCGCTCAACTTTGAGAACCGCTCTGCTTGG
>JALZVZ010000305.1 GCA_023299945.1 Altererythrobacter sp.
AGCGGGATCACCGCTATGCCAAGCATGCATTGCGCAATCGCATTCCTATTCTGGTTGGCAATGCGGAAAGTGTCGCGGCGCGCAGGTATATTTTTCGGCGTGTTCTTCGCTATCACTTGGGTTTCGAGCGTGCACCTCGCCTATCACTATGCCGTGGATGGATTGGTATCCTTGATAGCAGTCGCTGCAATTTGGTGGGGTAGCGGCAAAGTCGTGACAGGCTGGGATGCCTGGCTTGCAAACCGCGCTCAGCCAGTTTTTTGTACGAATACGGTTCCCGCTGAATAGCCCGCGCCAAAGCTGCAAATCAGGCCGATGTCACCGCTGGCCAAATCTTCTGAATGTTTGTGAAAGGCGATGATTGAGCCTGCGCTGGACGTATTGCCATAAGTGTCGAGCACGGTTGGGCTTTCATCAGCATTGGCCTCATGACCCAAAACACGCTGAGCAATAAGCCTGTTCATGCCAGCGTTTGCTTGGTGCAGCCACATACGGCGCAAGGCCGCGGGGTCGACGCCGAGCCGTTCCGCCTCATCAACAATCATTTGCGCGACCATAGGCACGACTTCTTTGAAGACCTTGCGCCCCTCTTGAACGAACAACTTGTCTGCCTTGCCCTCGGTTTCGGGTGTTGCACGGTTGAGGAAGCCGAAATTGTTGCGGATATTGTTCGAGAAAACCGTCTTCAGCTTTGTGCCAAGAATGTCCCAATGTTTGGCAGGAGCCATGCTAATGTCCTCGACGAGCACCGCCGTTGCGACATCCCCAAAGATAAAATGGCTGTCGCGGTCGCGCCAATTGAGGTGGCCCGAGGTGATTTCAGGGCTAACCACAAGAACGCTGCGTGCATTGCCGGAGCGCACGTAATCCGCTGCCGTTTGAATGCCGAACGTGGCCGATGAACACGCCACATTCATATCAAAGCCAAAGCCATCAATACCCAAGGCTGCTTGAATTTCCACAGCCATCGCAGGGTAAGCGCGCTGCATATTGGAGGCAGCACACAGCACCGCATCCACATCCTTGGCTTCGCGCCCAGCCGCTTTCAACGCTTGCTCGCACGCTTTCACGCCAATTTCTGCCATGATCGACAGATCATCATCAGAACGTTCATCCCAGCGCGGCGCCATAATTTCGGGGTCGAGCAATGGCTGCTTTGCCATCACATGGCGCGCTTTGATGCCGCTCGCCTTTTCGATGAACTCCACCGATGAAGGGTGCAGCGCCTCAACCTCGCCAGCAGCGATCGCATCAGCGTTTTGGGAATTATGCAGCTCAACAAAGGCATTGAAGCTAGCGACGAGCTCTTCATTGGAGATCGAATCTTCTGGTGTGAAAAGACCAGTGGACGAAATCACGGGATGGTTGGTTTGTGTCATGCGCGTCTGACTATCGACCGCGCCTTTGCTCGGCAAGCAGCAATCTGCAGGCGCCCACATCACTGTGCCAAATGTAAGAGAAGCGCGATGGTGGACAGGATAGGATTCGAACCTATGTACGCTTGCGCGGGCAGATTTACAGTCTGCTGCCTTTAACCACTCGGCCACCTGTCCACATACATCGCTGCGGGTAAATTTGCGCACTCAAAATGAGCTCGCTTTTTGCCGAGAGGCGCCCCAATGGCGAAGCCCTGCCTGCCTGTCAATGCTTGCCTGTCAAAGGGCGGGCTGTCACTAGGGCGCATCAAACGTGAAATTAGGAAATTTAGAATGGCAAATGGTGAGCGCAAGCGTGCGCTTAGAGGAAGAGCTGGCCGGATGAAGGGCGGGCGTGGCTCAGGCAAGGGCACGGCGTCAATTGTGCGGCTCTGGGGCAGGCATGCGGTCGAGGCCGCTTTGAAGAACCCTGATCGCGTGCACCGTAAGTTATGGGCGACGCGCGAGGGTATCGAGGCGATGGATGGCGATTTGCCGGATGACTTTCCGCTAGAATATGCCGAGCCAGCCGATCTCGGGCGGATGGTGGCAAAGGACGCCCCCCACCAAGGACTGGTGCTGGAATGCGACCCGTTGTCCAATCAATTTCTTGACAGCTTTCTTGGCGGCGATGCGGATAAGCCCATCGTTATCCTCGATCAGGTCACAGATCCGCACAATGTTGGCGCAATTATGCGTTCATGCGCAGCTTTTGGTGCAGCAGCGTTAGTAACGCAGGATCGCCACGCTCCGCCCGAAGGCGGCGTTCTGGCCAAATCAGCCTCTGGCGCATTGGAAACCGTGCCATGGGTGCGCGTTGTCAACCTTGCCCGCGCAATGGAAGAAATGGCAGAGGCTGGCTATTGGCGGATTGGTCTCACCGGCGCAGCTGAGGCGACCCTGTCCGAAGCTTTGCCAACAGGCGCTGTCGCGTTGGTTCTGGGCGCAGAAGGAGAAGGCATGCGGCATAATATCGAGGGGCACTGTGATGCTCTAGCCAAATTGCCAATCACCAGCGCGATTGAAAGCCTGAACGTTAGTAATGCTGCAGCAATTGCGCTTTACGCGGCAGCGACTCGCAACTGATATATCAATTTAGGGGGCCGGAATGAATATCCAAAGATCGAAACGTATAAAGGCTGCATCACTGCTGGCAGCACTGTCTGTAGTGCTGAGCGGTTGCTTTATTATGCCGGGCAAATTCACTTCTGAATTGGTACTCAAACAAGGCAATGAATTCACTTTCACCTATGACGGCGAAATTCACTTCCTTGGCCTTAGCAAGCTTGCACAGATGGGCGAGGTGACTGAAACATTTGAAGCCAATTGCTTCGATCAAGAAAGCTTCTCACGCGAATGTTCGCAACGCGAAACCGAGGAACAGCGCGCCGATTGGAATGCTGATGCAGAGGACCGCGCAGCACGGGCGCAAGAGCAAGCCAAGCAAATGGCCGCGATGATGGGAGGCATTGATCCCAATGACCCAGAAGCAGCATTTAAGCTTGAACAGCTTTTGCTCCGCCACAAAGGCTGGAAGGAAGTCATCCATCTGGGTGATGGCAAGTTTGATGTGGACTATGCAATCGAGGGCGAAATGAGCCACGATATGATGTTCCCTGTCATCGAAGGCTTTGCCCGCAACACCGTTTTTGTTGAGGCAATTGTCCGCAAGGATGGCGTTGTGCGCATTAACGCACCCGGCTTTGCCCCGCCAACCGAATCAAGCATGATGGGTTCAATGATCGGAGGAATGGCTGGTCTGTCGAGCCTAGCAATGCTCGGTCCAGACGGCATGTCAGAAGCCATGCCCAATGGCCCTCCTGGTTTTCCTGTGGTCGATGGCACGTTTTCCGTAATGACTAACGGGCAAATCCTCGCCAACAATACAGATGAAGGTGCCAGCACAGACGCCGTTGATGGATCAATGCAACGCCTAAGCTGGGCTATCAACCCACAGCGCAAAACGGCTCCAACAGCGCTGGTTAAGCTCGCGCCTTAAGTAAAAACACGCCGAAAATGCGCAAAGAAAAACCCCGTAGGAATGTTCCTAGCGGGGTTTTTTAGCCGATAGATTGCCTACCAAATGGCGAAAGGCCCTAATTCACCGAATCTTTCAATCCCTTGCCCGCTTTAAACTTAGGCTGGTTCGAGGCAGGGATGTTCATCGGCTCGCCTGTGCGCGGGTTGCGGCCCGTCGATGCCTTGCGTTTAGCCACTGAAAAAGTCCCAAATCCTACTAGGCGTACTTCGTCGCCGCCAGACAGCGCTTTGGTAATAGAATCAAAAACAGCCTCGACTGCTCCTGCTGCATCACTTTTTGACAAACCACTTGATTCAGCAACTGAGCCGATCAGATCGTTTTTGTTCATGTTCGAGATCCCCCTCATTCAATTAAATTTCTTGAAGCGCTGTTTAAAAGCGTACT
>JALZVZ010000306.1 GCA_023299945.1 Altererythrobacter sp.
AGCGGGTTGGTCGGTCGATGATGTTGAGCTGTGGGAAGTGAATGAAGCTTTTGCCTGCGTGGCCATGTTTGCAATGCGCGACATTGGTATCCCGCATAACAAGATCAATGTGAACGGCGGCGGCACTGCGCTGGGCCATCCCATCGGCGCGAGCGGAACGCGGATTATTGTTACACTGATCAATGCGTTAAAAATGCAAGGCAAGAAAAAGGGCGTAGCAAGCCTGTGCATTGGAGGCGGTGAAGCCACAGCGATTGCAATCGAGCTTGTCTAAACTGCTTTCTGACCACTAAATTTGTGAAAACGGTTCATCAACGGGCGAAGACGGCTCTTTTGAAACAACGTCGCCTGACGGCACAAAATACACATTGCAGATGATACCGCTTGCAGCTGAATAAGCACGGCGGAAAATCTCAAAACCTAACAAAAGGGCGGTCTAATACGGGTCGCCCTTTTCATTTTATGAGGCGCTTTAAGGAGCGCCCGTTCCCCAAAGCCGGTTTTCCCGCACCCAGCCAAGCCGTCCATCGACGTTAAACTCGCACCATCCGGCCTCACATTTTCGCAAGGCCCCAACAACGCCGCTCTGCGCATTCCATTTGATCGCAGCAGACGCATTAGGCTCTGCGCGTATAGCGGCCAATCCTTCACCTGTAACAATCGCTGTACGTTTGAGCATCAAGGAGCGAGCGGTTACCCAGCCCTGCGCCCCGTCGGGGTCTTGAATGAGCCTCCACCCTTCTGCTTTGCGGACCACTTTCAGTGGCAGGCCAGGTCGTTTGTAAACCCAGTCAATTTTATAATTCTCGCTAGGGCCAACACGCATATTGACCTCGGTCCAGCGCACAGAAACCCAATAGGGCACCTCTTTGGATTGGGCCGATGCACCCGTGCCAATGAGCAAAGTTCCAATTGCGGCTAACAGACATAGTAAATAGCGGGTCATGCCGCGTCTCTTAGAACACAGATGCATTTTTGGACAAGTGCTGCCTCATACGCACTTGACCCAATCTAGTCTGACGTCCTAGCGCGGGACACATGGACAGCGATGCAGCAAACGCCCGAAAGCCGATTAACCACACGCCAAAGGTCGCGGTCACCCGCCAGCTTATGCCGAGCGTAGAGGCGCGGATGGCAGAATTGTTCGAAACCACGCTGAATGAAAACGACACGCCGCTGACGCGCGATGAATTGATCGCCGCCATGCTAAATTGCGATGTGCTGGTTCCTGCCGTTACAGATCAAATTGATGCCGGCATGATTGCCGCCGCCGGTGACAGCCTAAAGCTGATCGCCAGTTTTGGTGCAGGCACAGAACATATCGATTTGAAGGCGGCGGCGGCCCGTGGGATAAAGGTCACCAATACGCCCGGCGTCTTTACCGATGACACCGCCGATATTGCCTTATGCGGAATTATTGGCGTGCCGCGCCGTATTCGCGAAGGTGTGGAATTGGTGCGCAGCGGGCAGTGGACTGGCTGGGCGCCGTCTGGAATGCTTGGGCGAAAGCTGGGCGACAAAGTTCTGGGCATTGTTGGCATGGGCCGGATTGGCCAAGCAGTTGCCCACCGCGCCCGCGCCTTTGGCCTTGAAATTGCGTATCATAACCGCAAGCCTTTGCCCGATGCAGTGGAGAAAATGCTGGGCGCACATTTTGTCGAAACCCTTGATGCACTTGTCGCTGAGGCGGATATTCTTACCCTGCACAGCCCGCTAACCGAAGCGACACGCGGGATGATTGACGAACGCCGGATCGGCTTGATGAAGCCGGGCTCATCCATCATCAACACCGCCCGCGGCGAACTGATCGAGCAAGAGGCGCTGATCGCCGCGTTGCAAAGCGGACATTTGGCGGGCGCTGGCCTCGATGTTTATCCCGAAGAGCCGAAAGTTGACCCGCGCCTTATTCGCCACCCCAATGTTATGACCTTGCCGCATATTGGCAGCGCCACAGCAGAAGGACGCGAGGCATCTGGCGAGAAAGTCATCGCCAATATCCGCTTTTGGATGGATGGGCACAGGCCGCCCGATCAGGTTTTGGACGCGCTTGTTTAGGGCTCGCCCGAACTATCAAAAATACGCGCTCGTCTGTGCGAAATTCAAGCAAGTCTACCGAGTTCTAGGGGAGATCTCGCGTCATCTACCCCACATCTCCAAACAATTGTTTGTCCGCAAAAAACGAACTGTATCTACCAAATGTAGGACATTATCATTTTGCCCCCTTGTGCCTACGCGCAATTTTCGCCAAATCTGCAAATCACATCTGGGCAGATACGCCGTGCGTTTTGCGCTGCGAGGGGATTTTTGATGATTGTGCGTTTTCTAACCGGCTTTCTAACGCTGGCGACCATTCCGACATTGGCATTGGCGCAAGAAGTGCCGCCCATGGCCGTTAGCGATAGCGGCGATACCTCCTGGATCTTGACCTCATCTGCCCTTGTTCTGCTGATGACCCTGCCCGGTCTCGCATTATTTTATGGCGGTCTAGTCCGCTCGAAGAACTTTCTCTCGGTCCTTATTCAATGCGGCGCGGTTGCAGGGATTGCCTCGCTCCTTTGGGTTATCGTGGGCTATACGCTCGCCTTTGGAACGGTCACCAATGGCATTATCGGCGATGGCCGCGCTTGGATGATGAATGATTTATTCACGCTCAGCCCGATCGCTACGACCTTGCCGGAAAGCACATTTGCACTATTCCAAATGACCTTCGCAATCATCACGCCAGCGCTGATGATTGGCGCATGGGTGGAACGCGCAAGTTTCGGCTGGGTCATCGGTTTCTGCGCCCTGTGGGGCCTGGTGATTTACGCGCCAGTTGCGCATATGATTTGGGGCGGCGGCTGGCTTTCCCAAACATTTGGCACGGTGGATTTTGCAGGCGGAATTGTTGTCCACACAACCGCCGGTGTTTCCGCACTTGTCGTCGCCATGCTGCTGGGCAAGCGCAAAGGCTTTCCTGAAAAACCGATGCTGCCACATGCGCCCGGCTTGACCATGGTTGGCGCGGCTTTGCTGTGGGTCGGCTGGTTTGGCTTTAACGGCGGCTCCGCATTGGCCGCAACAGACGATGCATCAACCGCGATTATCAACACTCATGTTGCCGCCTGTGCCGCCGCGCTGGTGTGGCTGCTGATTGAGAAGTTTGCTGTTGGCAAACCCACCATGGTCGGCTGGGCGACAGGCCTGATTGCAGGCCTTGCCACGATCACCCCTGCGGCAGGTTCCGTGGGCCCCGGTTCAGCCATTCTCCTGGGCATTTTGGGCTCGGTTGTGTGCTATCTCGCGATTGCGCAGATCAAGCACCGCATGGGCATTGATGATACGCTCGACGTGTTTGCCGTGCACGGCGTTGGCGGCATGCTGGGCGCGCTTTTGGTCGCTGTCTTTATGTCG
>JALZVZ010000307.1 GCA_023299945.1 Altererythrobacter sp.
CAAGACGGTATAGAGATTGCGTTCCAATACGATCTTTCAAGTTTTGAAGATAAACTTGGTTGGGCGTCTGGTTTCGGTCTTATTGCTAACTACACGACTCAAGACTTCAGTGGTGGTTCAGAGGTCGACACCACATCAGGTCGTGGATTAACAGTTCTTGGCGATGTAAGTATTGATCGAGGCCTACTCGACTTTTCGGAAGATGCGTTCAACATTACCTTGTTCTATGAGAAGTATGGTTTGTCTGCTCGTGCACGTTACACATGGCGTGATGATTTTCGTACGCAAGACTTCGGTGGTGGTGCTAACACCAGTGGTAGTAGTACGTTTAGCTTCCCGGTTGTTACTGAAGACCGCGGCCAGCTTAATGCCAGTCTTAGCTACGACATAAACGATAACTTCAATGTAGGTGTTGAAGTGGTTAATGTTACTGAAGAAGAGATTGTGCAACGCTGCGTCTCTGAGTCTGGCCCAATCTGTTTCGTAGGTTTTCCTGACCGAAGAATCACGTTTGGTGGAAGCTATCGCTTCTAGTAGTTAGATGTAAAATAATAGGCGCTAATTCGTATGGGCGCCTAAGCTTCACAATAAACCCCAGTTTTTACTGGGGTTTATTGCGTTTGGGCCTTATGTTTTTTACTAACCATTAACCCATGTTTGCTGAGCGCCGATAAAAACCAAAATTCGACGATCGCACATAGCACTACTCATAATAAAGTTAAGCATGGCCGCCTTGGCCTACTTGCTGGAATGAACCACACAGAGTGTGACTTAAGAATGGAATTCTGTTTAGACGAATTAGACGCTAACCATCAATGCCTAGCAGCTTGCTAGGCCTTTACTGAAGCATGTTAGCGGGGCTCGAGGGTCTTCGGTATGCCCGAGTTACTGCCGATCAGCCCTTAGCGTTCTATTTGATAGCCCTTAGCGTTCTATTTGATAGCGTAAGTCGGCGCCACTATCCACACCAAGGTCACCTTGAATAGACCAAGAGCGGCTTATCTTATAGCGCAAAATTAGCGATTGCGCGGCATCTAGCAAACCGTAGCCATAGCCAATATAAAACTTGCTTGAAAGTTGTTTGCCGGCCGTTAGGCTTGGAGAATTACCATTCAATTGTAATTGTAAGTTACTGAGCCCCAGCGACTCTTGGATACCTTGTGTTAACACATCAACTTTACTTTTAGACGCTCCATTTCCTCTTAGTGAATTCGCTATTCTGAGTAGCGTCAGCCCATCTTGAGAGGCTAAGTCACCCAGTCGTTTATTAAACAAGAGAACCGAAAGAACGTCTTGATCAGACATTGACGGGGTAGAGTAGAGTGCTAGGTTTGGAGAGCTTGCGGTGCCGCTAACGCTGACGCCAGCGGTTATTGAATCAACAGATTTTTGTGCCCGCAACACCAAGCTCGGGTCGTCGATTGGGCCGCCGTTATAGATTAACTGACCTTTATCTATCTTCAGATTTTGGTTATAAGCGGAATAGCGTCCATTCTTAATGTCAATTTGCCCATTGGCGCGCATGGGTTCTCCAGGGTCTTGTTGTAACTCGAGGCTTCCGACCAGCGTTGCATCTAAACCTTGTGCGCGAATATGAGCCTTATCGCCTAAGTCGACTTTCAGTCGAATTTTATGTAGCGAGCTATTCTTTACTTGCTCTTCGCCCATTAACACAACATCTTGTGATGCAAGAATGGCATTCTCAGGTAGCTGAAAATCTAGATCAGCTTGAACTAGCGCTATATTGCCACTTACGTCGATCAAATCATCGGTGATTACAATGCCAGCATCAATGTCACCGTCAACATGAACCTCCGGCGTCTTCATTAACTCAATGTTGTCACCTTTAAGAAACACGGCAACAAGAGGCCGACCGGATTTAGATAAGTCGAGATCTCCTGTCATTCTAAGTAATCCGTCACCCGATGTAATGGCACCATTGATGATAACCTTCTGTTCGCCACTCGACTTTGCACTTAGCGCTATATCAGTTAGCTCTAGCCCTAAGTCTGGAATTTTGACCTCCCCATTACTCAGTTCAGTTTGCATGCCGACAATGGGTTCGGCAAGGCTACCGTTTAAGTCAATATCAGCGTTGAATGAACCCTTAAGATCGCTCAGGGGGCTTATTATTGCTTGAAATCTAGATAAGTCATTGAGGTTCGCGGTGGCATGACCTGTAAGCTTTGCGGTTGAAAAATTGACCGATTCAAATGCACTTGCAATCGACAACTCAGCAGACAGCTTGCCTTCATTCTCGAGTATAACGTTCGCGCTAGCGGTGATGGTTTGGTTTTGAGCTATTGTCAAATTTGTTGCCGCAATGGTTAGGCTCTGAGGTTCGGCGTTCGCCTGCGCAATGCTAATAACTGAATTAGTTGTTACCAATTCAGCGAGTACCGTAGAATTTGGCTCAGACGCCTTTTTTTGGTAGTTGAACTTGCCGTTCAGTATCCCTGACACGCTAGCATCGTAGAGCCCTAATAGCGGGTTCAAATTGCTCAACTCGAGCTCATGAACGTCAGCATTGGCTGTTAGGGAAGCATTATTCGTCGCAATGCTCATGCATATGCTTTGTTTTTGGTTTTTCAGGCAAGCTTTATCGGCCGTTACCCCTGCGTCTTCAACAATAAGTTCTACCGCTTGCTCAAGGTTCCATTTGCCGTACGTCGAGCCGTACCAACTCAGGTCGACCAATTGCCCCATCCATCGATCACTCTTTATCGCTCCTTGGCCATTAAGAGTGAAAAAAGATTGCCCGAAAAGTAAGCTCTCTATTGATAGTGTGTGTGCTTGCCCGGTTCCGTTGACCGTCAAGATTAGGTCTTTGGCTAACTCCGTTGAGCCTTGTTTAACTTGCTCAACACTTGCATTGACACTGATGGCATCGGCGCTTGCACTTAATAACCTGCTTGCAGCAATATCTAAATTTCGTATTTGAACGTCGTTGTAATTTATCGCAGCTGACGTCGCCGAGGCTGAAA
>JALZVZ010000308.1 GCA_023299945.1 Altererythrobacter sp.
ACCGGCTCCACCATGAGCATTAATGGCGGACAGCACATGTATTGATGCATGGTCAGATGGGGCAGTGCTTGCGGAAAGTTCAAGGCTCCCCATCTTTGGTGTTATGGAAAAGGCAATCCTCAACGCAGCAGAGATCAGCGCGATCATAGAAATGGCGCTTTCGGATCATACCAGCTTTGCTCAGATTGAGCGCGAATATGGCCTTTCGGATGCCGAGGTAAAAACCGTCATGCGCAGCAATCTCAAACCCTCCAGCTACCGCACATGGCGCAAGCGCGTGCGCGCATTTGGCGACCGGCGCGAGCATTATAAATAGTATCCCCCGCCCCGAACCGCGCCCAATGTGCGATTTTTTCAAGGTCACGGGGTCTAAAGCACGATGGGTATTCTCGACAATTTTAAGCTCGATGGCGAAGTTGCCGTAGTCACGGGCGCTGGCAAAGGGATTGGCCGCGCGATCGCGGTTTCTTTGGCTGAAGCAGGCGCTGATGTCGCAATCGCTTCACGTACGCAAAGTGATTTGGACAATGTCGCAGCGGAAATTGAGGCACTGGGACGGCGGGCTTTACCGCTAGCGACCGATGCAACCGATATGGCCGCGCTGCAAAACCTCGCCGATCAAACCGTGGCAAAGCTCGGCAAGCTCTCGATCTGGGTCAATAATGCGGGCGGCATTCCCGACGGTTCTCCCCGTTATTTAACCCGCACATCAGAGGAACAGTTTGCCGCTCAGATTGACCTCAATTTGAAGGCCGTTTGGATGGGGGCAACCATTGCCGCCAAGGCCATGGGCGATTCCGGTTCCATCGTGAACATTTCCTCGCGCTCTGCCTTTGGGCCGCAAGTGAAGAACGGGCCTTATGGCGCGTCCAAGGCGGCAGTGAACAGCCTGACCAGCACTATGTCGGTAGAGCTCGCACCTAATATCCGCGTGAATGCAGTGGCCCCCGGCCCTGTTCCAACCGAGAACTTCAACGATTGCATGGGTACAGATACCGATGAGCAACGCGAGAAATTGCTCGAAATGATCGGCATCCCGATGCAACGTTATGGGACGCCAGAAGATATTGCGGCGGCTGTGGTGTTTATGGCTTCGCCTGCCTCTGCTTGGGTGACCGGGCAATGCCTTTATGTTACCGGAGGGAGGTAGAGAGGAATTTCGCAATGCCAATTTTAGAAGCCGCTTCTTCGGCAACTCTACTCTTTTCGCTCGTATTGCCTTGTAACGCGGATGAGCAAATCGATACGGCCACTCAAATTTTGCGGGCCGCTAACGCGCAAGACAAGGGGCAGTTTTCTAATCTTGTTGCAGAAGACGTCAAATGGAGCATCAGGGTTGCTGATACTTGGGCAACAGGTACGACAAGACCTAGGGTCGTGGCCAAGATTGGTGGACCAAGAGAGCAGTTGCGGGTTTGGCTTTCCAATCGATCTATCTCTCACGTAATTGTTCGCGGTGGCGAGATGATCTGCCTGACCAAAGGTCCCTTAACATTGGAACTAGTCTCCGAGGACCGGAAAGCGTCGATTATGGCGGAGCTTACGTTATCAGCCAACAAATTGACTCGGCTAGAAGGCGAACGCTCCACTCTCACGACAATAGAATTGGCCGCAGAATAGGTGCGAGTGCATCAGGATCACGACTCCACTTGATGACCACGCCTTATCATCCTCCAGTGAAACGCTCGGTACAAATTGCCGGGCACAAGACCAGCATCTCTCTGGAACCCATATTTTGGGACATGCTGCGCGATGCGGCGGAGGCAGAGGGGCTACCGATTAATGCCTTGGTCGCGCAGATTGATGCAGAGCGTATCAAAGCGGACACACCGCCCGGCCTCGCCAGCGCGATTAGGGTGTGGCTGGTGGCCCGGGAGGATTGACCGCTCCCGCCCCGAAAATCATAAGTCTTGACTAATAACTCTACATATGTAGATTAAACGCCATGCCAAGATTACCGCACACTTCCAATCAAGCCGCAAAAGTGTTCATCACTTTGTTGGAGCAACCCGAGCAATGGTGGCATGGTTACGGCATGATGCAGGCCACTCAGCTAAAATCGGGGTCACTTTATCCCTTGCTAATCCGGTTGTCTGATGAAGGATTGCTCGATAGCCGCTGGGAAACTGACGCTGATAGTGGCCGTCCTAGGCGCGAATATCAGCTGACTGTAGAAGGGCGGCTGCTTGCATCGGAACGCGTTGCTCGTTTTCAAGCGAGGCAAGCAAAACACACCAACAGCGCGACGACCGCATGAACGCCGCGCATCTCCTATTCTCACTCGCAAGGGTTTTAGCGCCTGCTTCTCGCCGACAATGGTTGGACGCGATGCTGCACGAAATGCCGCATATTCAAAATTCAGAACGAACAAGCTTTGCACTTGGCTGCCTCATAACATCCATCAAACAAAGGACAATTATCATGGCTCAACTCCCACCTCTACGCATTGTGCCAGGCCTTCTAGGCGCTGCTCTCCTAACCGTCCTGTGCGTTGGTCACGGCGTAAACCTTATATCAGACGCGCCAGTACTTGGGGTCGTCCTGCTTGGTGCAGGCGCTCTATGGACCGCAGTTTATAGTGTTGTCAGCGCCCAAGAACGTGACAGACTGGCCAGTTTATCTGTGGCGGGAATCGCGTTTTATGGAGCGATCGGCATCCTTAGCCTGACGGGAATATCAGCCTTTTCGAACAATGCGGTGATGTTTGGCGCATTATCAATAGAAGGCGTGATGCTCTTCGCGATCGCTCTAATCGTCTCGCGCATCCCGTTTTTCTGGGCCTTAGCTGATAAACCAGCTTGAGCCCTAATCTCCTAAACGCTCAATATCCGCGCCGACCAGTTGGAGCTTTTCCTCCAGCCGCTCATAGCCGCGATCAAGGTGGTAGAGCCGCCGCACGGTCGTCTCACCTTCAGCTGCGAGCCCCGCAATCACAAGGCTCATCGAAGCACGCAAATCGGTCGCCATCACTTCGGCGCCGGTCAGATCCTGCGGGCCTTTGACAATCGCTGTGCGGCCTTCTGTGGCAATATCACAGCCCATGCGGCTCAGTTCCGGCACGTGCATGAAGCGGTTTTCGAAGATCGTTTCTTTCAGCACGCTGGTGCCTTCTGCCTTGCACAAAAGGCTCATCAATTGGGCCTGCATATCGGTGGCAAGTCCGGGATAAGGCGCAGTGGTCAAATCGGTCGCTTTCAAGGGGCGATCTGCGCGCACGGTGACGCTTTTGGCATCGCTTTCCACAGTTACGCCCATCACTTCCAAGGCATGCAATGTCGCGCCCATCTCATCGGCGCGTGCGCCTTCTAAACGAACTTCGCCGCCGGTGATCGCAGCAGCGCAGGCATAAGAGCCTGCTTCGATACGGTCGGGCATCACTTTATATGTTGCTCCATTCAAACGTTTGACGCCGTGAATGGTGAGATCGCTGCTGCCAATGCCTTCAATCTCTGCGCCCATTGCGGTGAGCAAATTGCACAGGTCGACAATCTCAGGCTCGCGCGCGGCATTGAACAAACGGCTTGTGCCATTGGCCAATACTGCCGCCATCAGCGCGTTTTCGGTCGCACCAACAGATACGACGGGGAAATCAAACTCACCGCCCGGCAGGCCGCCATCAGGAGCAATCGCTTTCACATACCCTTGGGCCAGTTCAATCTCTGCGCCGAAAGCTTCCAGTGCTTTCAAATGCAAATCAATTGGACGGTTTCCGATGGCACAGCCGCCCGGCATGGACACTGTCGCCTCGCCCGCGCGCGCGAGCATCGGCCCGAGCACAAGGATGGAAGCGCGCATTTTGCGTACCAGATCATAGGGCGCAACACTGCTGGTTAGACGTGAGGCTTCGTAAGTGACTACGCGGCCAAAATCCTCCGGCCGATTGCCTTGAATGCTGATCGAAACACCAAACTGCCCCATCAAATGCTGAAACCCGTCAATATCGGCGAGCCGCGGCAAATTGCGCAAGGTCAGCGGCTCTTCTGTGAGCAGCGCGCATGGGATGAGGGTAAGCGCTGCATTCTTAGCGCCTGAAATCGGAATGGTGCCGGCCAGCTTGTTCCCGCCGCGAACGATCAATTTATCCATAGCTATTCGCTTTACCGAATTGGTCGCTGCTCGCAAGGTGGGCGGGTACAATTACACCCCAGATGTGTTGACGCGCATTGGCCATGCCGCGTATCTTTGCATTCATGACCAGCCAAAAACCTATTAAAAAAGCCGTCTTCCCAGTGGCAGGATTGGGCACGCGTTTTTTGCCCGCTACCAAAGCCATCCCCAAGGAACTGCTGCCAATCGTGGACCGGCCGCTGATCCAATATGCGGTGGATGAGGCGCGTGAGGCCGGCATCGAACAAATGATCTTTGTCACCGGACGGGGCAAAACAGCCATCGTCGAACATTTCGATGTCGCCTTTGAGCTTGAGGCGACCATGGCCAATCGCGGCAAGGATATGGAAGTGCTGGAGGCGACCCGCGCAGTTCCCGGCGATATTATCACCGTGCGCCAGCAAGTTCCGATGGGCCTTGGCCATGCAATCTGGTGCGCGCGGGCAATCGTGGGCGATGAGCCTTTTGCGATTTTTCTGCCCGATGAACTGATGATCGGTAAAAAGGGCGGAAGCGGCTGCATGAAGCAGATGGTCGATGCTTACGCGCAAACCGGCGGCAATTTGATCAGCGTTTTAGAAGTGCCGATGGAAGAAGTGTCCAGCTACGGCGTGATTGATCCTGGTGTAGAAAATGGCGCGTTGACACAAGTGCGCGGTCTTGTCGAAAAACCAGCGGTTGCCGATGCGCCGTCCAATAAGATTATCTCTGGCCGTTATATCCTCCAGCCCGAAGTCATGCGCACTTTGGAGAGCCAAGGTAAAGGGGCAGGCGGCGAGATTCAGCTAACCGATGCAATGGCGCGGATGATTGGTGATCAGCCGTTTCATGCGGTGACATTTGACGGGAAACGCTATGATTGCGGCAGCAAATTGGGCTTTGTAGAGGCGACTTTGGCACTGGCGTTAGAGCGCGAGGATATAGGCGCAGATGCGCGCGCCATGGCACAGCGCCTGCTGAAATAAGCGAACCCTCCAGGCGGTTGGGCCCGAAGGGTTCGTTATATTTTCTAGCGCATATTTGCGCCGAAGGTTCAGCCTTAGCTTTGCTGTGGGTCTGACCCGCCCCGCGCCGTTTTGGGCACTGAGGCTCCGGCCGCCTGAGTTGGCGCCGGTGTTGCAGGCTTCGGAGCCAGTTTTGAAGCTGGCGCTTTGGGCGCTGCGGTTACAACTGGATCAATCGCCACTTTCGCCTTCGCAGCCTTTCCGGAAGACCCAGTAGACTTAGTCTGCTTGGCGGCCTTAATCGCCGCCGGTGCAGGCACTTCTTCCTCAGTGACTTGCGCCGCAGCGCCGCCCACAAGATTGCCCAGCGAGGAACCATCTAGCCCCAACTCTTTCATCAACCCGTCAAGCACGGGCGCTTGTGCACGGTAAGCCAACGCAGCAGACACAGCGTCGCCTGCAAGGTTACCGCTTCCGCCGCCTGGACCATTTGAGCTGCCGCCGGAACCGCCGCCTGAGCCTTGGGTAAGCCCATCAACTTGCACGATTTTGATGGAGTCGATTGCCTCCATCGGCTTCGCGCTTTCATGGATGACCTCTGGCAGAACCTTGAGCAGAGCCAGCTTGGTTTGCAGGCTGATCTGATCCATCGATAGGATATTGGCCGCCTCATTCACCGCCTGCTGACCGGCTGCTTCAACCTCAAAACGGACACGGTCGGCTTCGGCACGCAGAACTTCTGCATCCGCTGCACCTTTGGCTTCCATCCGGGCCGCTTCTGCGCGGTTGGTCGCCGCATCCTTCTCAGCTTCGGCTTCGACTTTGACGCCAATCGCCTCACGCTCAGCCACTTTGGCCGCTTCAATCAGCTCAATTTTCTTCTGACGTTCTGCGATCTCACTTTCGCGCGATGTGGACACTTGCTCTTCAGCGGCCACAGCTTTCGCCCGTGCTCCATCCGCTTCGGCCTTAGCTTGGCTTTCCTCGCGGCTTTTGTTTTGCACCGCGATCTGTTGTTCTTGCCTCGCGATTTCTAGCGCACGGGTTTGGTCGATCCGCGCCTCTTCAACCAGACGATCCGCTTCAATTTGCTGCGCATCGACCTGCTTCTTTGCTTCGATCTTTGCTGAATCAGCCTCGCGGCTGCGTTCTGCTTGCTCGCGCGCAATTTCGGCGGCTTGCGACGCACGGCGGATTTCCACCTCGCGCTCTTGGCCAAGACGCGCATATTCATTGTCACGGCTGATCTCAAAGCTTTTTTGATCCGCTTCAAGGTTCTTCGTTTCCATCTGAACCCGCGTGTCCTGCTCAATATCATTGCGCAGTTTTTTACGGGCTTCGATTTGCTCGGTCAGCTTGGTCAGACCTTCGGCGTCAAATGCGTTATTGGCGTTGAAATGTTCGATCGAGGTTTGATCGAGCCCGGTAAGCGATACTGATTCCAGCTCCAGCCCGTTCATGGCCAGATCGTTGGAAGACACTTGCTGCACCTTTTGAACGAAATCTGCGCGTTGCTCGTGCAGCTCGTTCATGCTCATACCAGCGGCGACAGAGCGCAGCGCATCGACGAATTTGCCCTCGACCAAATCTTTAAGCAATTCAGGCTGCATCGTGCGATGACCCAGCGTCTGCGCGGCCATGCCGATAGCGCCAGCATCAGGGCGCACGCGGACATAAAATTCTGCCTTCACATCAATCCGCAATCGGTCGAGCGTGATCAGCGCCTCGCCATCGCGGCGCACAACCGCGAGCACCAAAGTGTTCATATTAACGGGCATCGTTTCGTGAAAGACTGGCAGCACCAAAGCGCCGCCATT
>JALZVZ010000309.1 GCA_023299945.1 Altererythrobacter sp.
TTCACTTGCAGCAATACGCGGTGATCGGGGTCGAGCGTGGTCTCCCACAATTGCTCCGCATTCATCTCGCCAAGGCCTTTATAACGGCTAATCGCGAGACCCTTGCGCCCTGCGGTCAAAACCGCATCCAACAATTCGGTTGGCCGCGTGATGGCATCACCAGTCGCCGCTGCCAGAGCATCTTCGCCGTCCGCATCATCAGATGTATCAGTGCTTGTATCTGCGCCTGTATCAGCAGAGGTTTTCACCAGCTTGGCGGGGCCAGTGTAAACGCCCGCTTCCTCGCCCGCGACGCTGTGCAATTTGCGCGCTTCTGCGCTTTCGAGGAATTTCGCCTCTAGGATGTGCGCATCGGTCACACCGCGCCACAGCCGTTCAAACAATACGCTGCCATCTTCGGTGCGCTTGCCCGACCAATCCGCTTCTTGGTCACCCAATTGCAGCATGGCGGCGGCCTTGTTCAGCGCCTCTGCAGAGCCTAGATCATCAGGATCAAACACGCCCGACAGCGCCATCACTTCGACGATCACGGCATTGTATTTGCGCGGGGCAAAGGCGATCAAATTGCGCATCCGCATCGCATGTTCGACCAGCGCTTCCAGCTCGTTACCGCTGCGCTGCGTGCTGCCATTGTCCAATATGCGCCCCTGAAGGCCGCCTTGCACGAGATAGCGGTCCAGCTCGCGGTCGTCTTTCAAATAGACTTCGCTGCGACCTTTTGCGACTTTATACAGAGGCGGCTGAGCGATGAAGAGATGCCCGGCTTTCACAATCTCTGGCATTTGCCGGTGGAAGAAGGTGAGCAGCAATGTGCGGATGTGCGCGCCATCGACATCAGCATCGGTCATGATGACGATCTTGTGATAGCGCAGCTTGGCAAGGTCGAACTCATCACGAAGCCCGGTTCCCATCGCTTGGATCAGCGTGCCGACCTCTTTGGAGGAGATAATCCGGTCAAAGCGTGCGCGTTCAACGTTGAGGATTTTACCCTTGAGCGGCAGGATCGCCTGAATCTTGCGGTCACGGCCCTGTTTCGCAGAGCCACCCGCAGAATCGCCCTCCACTAGGAAGAGTTCAGATTTCGCCGGATCGCGTTCTTGGCAATCGGCCAGCTTGCCGGGCAAGGATGCGATAGACATCGCGCCCTTGCGGCTCATCTCGCGGGCGCGTTTTGCAGCCTCACGCGCCGCCGCCGCGTCGATGATTTTTTGTACGATGAGCTTTGCGTCCGCTGGGTTTTCCTCCAGCCATTCGGTCATTTTCTCGCCCATCAGTGCTTCCAAAGGCTTGCGCACTTCAGAGGAGACCAGCTTGTCCTTGGTTTGCGAGGAGAATTTGGGATCAGGCAATTTGACGCTGACGATGGCGGTCAGGCCTTCACGCATATCCTCGCCCGACAATGACACTTTCTCTTTCTTAAGCAAGCCAGAGGAATCCGCATAATTGTTGAGCGTGCGGGTCAATGCCGCACGGAAAGCAGCAAGGTGCGTGCCGCCATCGCGTTGCGGGATGTTGTTGGTGAAGGTCAGGACGTTTTCGTAATAGCTGTCGTTCCATTCCAGCGCGACATCGATGCCAATGCCTTCTTTTTCCGCCGACACAGAGATCGGCTCAGGGATCAGCGCGTCCTTGTTGCGGTCGAGATATTTCACAAAGGCCGCAATGCCGCCCTCGTAAAACAGATTGTGCTCCAGCACGTCTTCACTGCGATTGTCGCGCAGCAAAATGCGCACGCCGGAATTGAGGAAAGCGAGCTCGCGGTAGCGGTGCTCTAGCTTGTCGAAGTCGAACTCCAATACGTTTTTGAACGTATCCTCGCTCGCCGTGAAGGTGACGCGCGTGCCCTTCTTAAAGCCATTGTCATCCGGGTTGCGCTCAACCTTGGGCGCATCGCCAGTAATTTTCAGCGGGCTGACCGCATCGCCATGCTCGAATCGCATCCAATGGGTTTTGCCCTCGCGCCAAATTTCAAGCTCTAGCGACTCAGACAAAGCATTGACCACCGACACGCCGACGCCGTGCAAGCCGCCAGATACTTTATACGCATTGTCGTCAGAGGTGTTTTCAAACTTACCGCCAGCGTGCAGCTGGGTCATGATGACCTCTGCGGCAGACACGCCCTCTTCGGAATGCATGCCAACTGGAATGCCGCGGCCATTGTCCTCAACCGAAACTGAGCCATCGGGGTTGAGCTCGATCAGAACCAGATCGCAATGCCCCGCCAGCGCCTCGTCAATGGCATTATCCGATACTTCGAACACCATGTGATGCAGGCCAGAGCCATCATCGGTGTCACCAATATACATGCCTGGGCGTTTGCGCACAGCATCAAGGCCCTTGAGAACCTTGATCGAATCGGCGCCATATTCACCCATCATTTTTTCAGGCTTGGTGGTGCCTGTTGCACCCGCGTCTGAAGAGGGGGTTTCGGTGCTGTCAGCCGCGTCCTTAGGAGCGTCTTGAGGTGTGTTTTCATCCATGCCTTATACATAGGCCCCGGCAGGCCATTACCCAAGCGAATACGCCCATTTCAAAGGCTTTTTCCACCGCTGCGGACGAGGGCCCGAAACCCTAATGCGAAAAGCCGCATTTTCTATAGTCGACACAGGCTTCGCAGGGAATTACCGCAGCGCAAAATGAAAGGGCGAGTATGTTGGAAAAATTGGGCGCTGACTTTGGGACTTTCCCGCAGATTTTGAGCGGTTGGGCAGAGGCTCAGCCTGACAAAGTGGCGTTCCGCGATGACACCCAGCAGGTCACATGGGCGCAATTGGAGGATCGCACGGCGCGCCTTGCGGCAAAGCTGGCTGAGACGGGACTTAAGCATGGCCAATCGGTGGCGATCCTTGGCACGTCGAGCGTCAATTATGCTTTGGTCTTCCTTGCCGCTGTGCGTGCAGGCGGCGTGGCCGCGCCGCTCACCACCAGCGCTTCGCCAGCACAATTGGCGGGTATGGCGGCAGATAGCGGGGCAAGGCACCTGTTTATTGACGGCGCCAAGTCTGCCGAATTGGGCGCAGGTTTTGCTGCGGACCTCGATCATATCGCGCTGGAAGATGTGGACGCCTGGATGGCCCCTGAGGGCACGTCTGCGGCCGATGTTACGCATGATCCCAAGGATAGCTTCAACATAATCTATTCCAGCGGCACCACCGGCACGCCAAAGGGTATCGTCCATTCGCATATGATGCGTTGGCGGCAATTTGCGCCCACCGCAGCCAGCTATTTGGGATCGGGCATGGACGTGCGCTCGCTTGCCTCCACCCCGCTCTATTCCAACACAACCATGGTGGCGTTCCTATCCTGCTTGCTGGCGGGCGGCACGTTGACGATTATGGGCAAGTTTGATTGCGGGCGCTGGCTCGATTTGGCGCAGACGCACCGCGTCACCACCACAATGCTAGTGCCGGTTCAATATCAGCGGCTGATGGATTTTGACGGGTTTGACGATTTCGACCTGTCTTCGCTCGCGCTCAAATATTGCACCTCTGCGCCGTTCTCGCCGGAGCTTAAACGCGAAGTGCTGGAACGAATGCCGGGCGGGCTGATTGAGATATATTCGATGACCGAAGGCGGCGTAGTTTGCTTGCTGAATGCGCATGAATTTCCTGACAAACTCCACACTGTCGGGCGTCCAGCACCGGGCAGCGAGCTGAAAGTTCTGGACGATGATGACAACCCTGTCGCCCCCGGGCAGCCGGGCAATTTGATCGGCCTCTCGCAGACCATGATGGCGGGCTATAAAAATCAGCCGGGCAAGACCCGCGATGGCTATTGGACCGACCCTGAAACAGGCATTCCGTGGCAGCGCATGGGCGATATTGGCCGCGTTGATGCAGAAGGCTTTGTCGAGTTGGTGGGCCGTGCAAAAGATATGATTATCTCTGGCGGGTTTAACATTTTCCCCGTCGATTTGGAGAATGAATTGCTGAAAGAGGCCGGCGTGGCAGAGGCGGCAGTCATCGGCATGCCATCCAAAAGCTGGGGCGAGACGCCGGTAGGCTTTGTACGGTTTGAAGACGGCTTAGGCGACACAGATGCGGTCATGGCTGAGGTCAATGCGCGGCTGGGCAAAACGCAGCGTTTGGCGGCGCTGTTTGCAATCGAAGAGATGCCGCGTAGCCATATTGGCAAGCTGCTCAAAACGGAATTGCGCGCGCAATTAGAGGCGGCAGGCGAGGCTTTTTAAAATCGCTAAAATTGCGGAGGAAACGCGGCCACCCAGAGGGAAGGGGAAGGGTGACCGCGTCTCACTCGCTGCTGCATATGGCAAGGACAAAATGGGCAGGGAAAAGGGAGAGGGCCCTGCGCCAATCTTGCCACCATTCTGCGCGTTGGCGCAGTGACAGCCAGTGTTGACAGAGTGTCTGAGCGCATGGCGCTATATCCAAACAACTCTGCCTCAAGGGGGCCGCGCTAGAGGGAGAGGGGTGCGCTGGCCTGCTTGATGAATAGGAAATAGGACCCCTCTTGACGGACTTCAAATGACATAAATCGAGGAGTCGTTGATTTTTTTGCAACTAACTCCTGCGGTTTTTTGCATGTGATCCATTCTAACTCGCTGCCAAGCTGCGTATAGAGCGGCGGCTTGGCTGGACTCAGCGCGCGCCCCTCGTCAAAGCATCGCAGCATGACCCAGACAGCCTCACCCGATTCCGTCCTGCCCGACTCGATCCTCATCGTTGATTTCGGCAGCCAAGTAACCCAGCTGATCGCGCGCCGTGTGCGCGAGGCGGGGGTCTATTCCGAAATCGCGCCGTTTACGGTCGCTGAAGAAGCGTTCCACCGGATGAAGCCCAAGGGCATTATCCTGTCTGGCTCGCC
>JALZVZ010000310.1 GCA_023299945.1 Altererythrobacter sp.
AGATGCACCCGCAATGGCGCGGAGCGAACCTGAAATTAGCGCCCTAACCCGCCTTTTTGCTCAATCTCCAAGCGTGCAGCAAAGGCTCAGTATAGCCTGATGGCTGGATGGTGCCCTTAAACACGAGATCGCGTGCGGCGCTAAAGGCTGCGCCATCTTCATTGCCGGTCAGCGGTATATAGGTCGGATCGCCTGCATTTTGCGCGTCCACCTTTGCCGCCATTCGGGTGAGGGAATCCATCACTTGGGTCTCTGTCACAACTGCGTGCAGCAACCAATTGGCCATATGCTGCGAGGAAATCCGCAAGGTCGCGCGGTCCTCCATCAGGCCAACATCATTGATATCGGGAACCTTGGAACAGCCAACGCCGGCATCAATCCAGCGGACAACATAGCCGAGCAGGCCTTGGGCATTATTATCCAGCTCATCACGCAATTCATCCTCGGACCAATTGGTGCCCTCTGCCAGCGGGATTTGCAGCAGAATATCGACACTTGGAATGTCGCCCAAACCTTGCTGAATATCGAAGACGTTTTCGGCGTGATAATGCAGCGCATGAAGCGTCGCGGCGGTTGGTGATGGTACCCAGGCCGTGTTCGCGCCGCTGCGCAAATGACCGATTTTCTCCGCCATCATCTGGCCCATCAGATCAGGGGCGGCCCACATGCCCTTGCCAATTTGCGCCTTGCCAGACAGGCCGTGCTTCAGGCCAATCCCGACATTGCGCGCCTCATAAGCGGTTAGCCAAGCCGAAGCCTTCATCGCGCCTTTGCGCATCATTGGCCCTGCTTGCATTGAAGTGTGCATTTCATCACCGGTCCGGTCAAGGAAGCCGGTATTGATAAAGACAATCCGGTCGCGCACCGCATGGATACACGCGGCCAAATTGGCAGAGGTGCGGCGTTCTTCATCCATCACGCCAACTTTAATTGTATGGCGTTTCAGCCTGAGCAAATCCTCGACCGCATCGAACAAATCATTGGTCAGCGCACATTCTTCTGGCCCGTGCATTTTAGGCTTTACGATGTAGATGGAGCCTTCGCGGCTATTGCCATATTTGGCGTGCCCCTCAACGTCGATCGTGCTGATCGCACTTGTGAAGACCGCATCCATAATGCCCTCGGGAATTTCGCTCCCATCGGGCAAGTGGATCGCTGGATTGGTCATCAAATGGCCGACATTGCGCACGAACAAAAGGCTACGGCCTGACAGGCTGCCCTGGCTGCCATCGGTTGCAGTGTAGGTCTTATCGGGATTGAGCTGGCGGGTGAGCGTCTTGCCGCCCTTCTCAAAGCTTTCGGACAAATCGCCGCGGATCACGCCGAGCCAATTGGTATAGGCGAGCAATTTGTCCTCCGCATCCACCGCCGCGACAGAATCCTCGCAATCGGCAATAGTGGTGAGCGCGCTTTCGATCATAATGTCGGCAATGCCCAAAGCATCGCCGCGCCCGATTGGGCTATCCGCATCGAACACGATTTCGATGTGCAGACCGTTGTTTTTGAACAGGCGGCCCTTTTCGGTTTCGCCAATATATTGGCTTTCATCCGCAATCGCGATACCGCGCGTTGCATCCGTCAGATCGGCCCAACTGCCTGATGCCAGCGGCACGGCCTCATCAAGAAACACGCGGCCACGTGCAATCACTGCATCGCCGCGCGCCTGATCATAGCCGCCCGGTTTTGCTGGCGCCGCGTCCAGCGCATCGGTGCCATAAAACGCATCATACAGGCTGCCCCAGCGCGCGTTCGCTGCATTCAATAGGAACCGCGCATTGAGGATCGGCACAACCAATTGCGGGCCGGCCATGGTCGCGATTTCAGCATCGACATTTTCGCTGCCAATGGTGAAATCATCAGGCTCTGGCACCAGATAACCAATCTCGCTCAAAAACGCTTTGTACGCGGCGGCATCATGCGGCTGAGCGCGGCGGGTGACATGCCATGCATCGATTTGAGCCTGCAGGGTTTCGCGGCTCTCCAAAGCAGCTCGATTGCGCGGGGCAAACTCCGCCAGCAGCGCGGCAAAGCCAGTCCAAAACGCATCCACATCGCGGCCCAGCGGCGTCAGAACCTCAGTTTCGATGAAGGTGGCCAGCGCATTATCAACGCTGAGGCCGGCACGGATTACAATATCGCTCATTTTTCCTCGCACAATTTGCCCGCCACCATCACCGCAGCAGGCGTGTCAAAACTATAAAACTGTCCGGGGAGGAGCACGTGCAACGCCTATGGCCAGCTTTGCCCCAAATTGCAAATGGGTCAAACGCCCTTGGAACTGCTCCCGCGCCCCGCTAGAGATAGTTTCACATGAAAGCGACATCGCAAAATTTGATAGATTCCATCGACGCCGCCGCCATGCTGCGCGAGGTGGAAACATGGTGTGCCATCAATACCGGCACAGCGAATACAGACGGGCTGGCGCGCCAAGCCGATATGCTAGCAGAGGCGTTTTCCGCCCTGCCCGGCGATGTGGAATTGGTGGAGCCTGCCCTCGTGACTGCAATGGGCGCAGATGGACGCGAATTTGAAAAACCGCACGGGCGGCACATGGTTTTGCGAGTCCGCCCGCGCGCCAACCGGCGAATATTGCTGACCGGCCATATGGATACGGTTTTCCCAAAGGATCACGCGTTTCAAAACCTCACCCCGCTGGCCAATACGCCGCAAGGCGAAGCTGTGCTTGGCGGGCCCGGCGTGGCCGATATGAAGGGCGGGATTTCTGTCATATTGAACGCGCTCAAAGCATTGGAGGCATCCAGCACGATTGATGGCCTCGGCTATGATGTGCTCATCAATTCGGACGAAGAAACAGGCTCGCTTGCCTCGTCCAAATTGATCGAGGAATTGGCGCGCGGGAAACTGGCCGCGCTGACCTATGAACCCAGCGCATTGCCTGATGGAACACTGGCCCATGCGCGCGGCGGAACGGGCAATTATTCCATCACCATCACCGGCAAATCCGCCCATGCTGGCCGCAATCCGCATGAGGGACGCAATGCGATTGTCGCCGCCTCTGACTTGATCCTACAGCTCAAAGCGATGGAGCACGCCGACCTCACCGTGAACCCAGCCAAGCTAGAGGGCGGCGCAGCCAATAATGTCGTTCCCGACCATGCCGTTTTGCGCTTCAACATTCGCCCCAAATCCACAGATGCAATGAAGGGTTTCGACAGTGATTTGAACGCTTTGCTGCGCAGTATAGAGACAGCGCATGACGTTGGCACGCATCGCCATGGCGGGGTCACGCGCCCGCCAAAACCGGTTGATGAAAGCGCGCAAAAATTGTTCGATCTGGTCAAGGAATGCGGCGCTGTGCTGGGCCAAAATATCGGGTGGAAATCCACAGGCGGCGTGTGCGATGGCAATAATATTGCCGCCTGCGGAGTGCCCGTGGTCGACACGATGGGCGTGCGCGGCGGGGCGATCCATAGCCCTCAGGAATTCCTCATCGTGCCATCCTTAAAAGAGCGTGCAGCCCTGTCCGCCCTCGTCATTGGGCGGATCGCAAATGGAGATATTTCATGACTTTCTGCATGCGCGCATCGCGCCCGTCTGATCTTGAACATCTGTATGAAATGGCCAAGCTGACAGGCGGCGGCTTCACCAATTTGCCCGCTGATCGCGAGGCTTTGGCAGGCAAGCTGGAGGTCTCTGCAAATGCCTTTGCCAACACCAAGGATGAACTAACCGAAGAGACTTTCGTACTGGTCTTGGAAAACACCGAAACCGGCGCCGTGCGCGGTACGTGCCAGCTGATGACGAAGGTTGGCCAACGCTGGCCGTTTTACTCCTACCGCCTCCACACGCTTACCCAATATAGCCAGGAACTCGACCGCACAGTGCGCGCCGAATTGCTCAGCCTGACCACCGATTTGGAAGGTTCAAGCGAGGTTGGCGGATTGTTTCTTCACCCCAATGAACGCGCTGGCGGGCTTGGCCTATTGCTCGCGCGCAGTCGTTATCTCTTCATTGCAATGCACCGCAAACGCTTTGCCGACCGTGTTTTGGCAGAGCTGCGCGGGATCATTGATGAGCGCGGCGGATCGCCTTTTTGGGACGGGGTCGCAGGCCGCTTTTTCGGCATGGGCTTTCAAGAGGCGGACTATTTCAACGCCATCAATGGCAATCAATTTATCGCCGATCTGATGCCCAAACACCCCGTCTATGTCGAAATGCTGGATGCAGAGGCCAAGAAGGTCATCGGCCTGCCCCACCCCACGGGCCGCGCGGCCATGCGGATGCTGGAGAAAGAAGGTTTTGCTTACGAAGGCTATGTCGATATTTTCGATGGGGGCCCAAGTATGATCGCCAAGACTGATCACGTGACCAGCGTGAGCGGCGCCGCAGAGGCAGCTTTGTCCGGCCTTGAATGTCAGGAAGGTGAAAAGTCACTGATCGCCACCGGCAGCCTTACAGACTTTGCGGCCTGCTACGGTATACGCAAGACTTCTGCGGATGGCTCCATCGCGATTGATTCCGCCGCCGCCGATACACTCGATGTCAGCGAAGGCGACACAGTGTGGAGTGTGGCGCGTTGAGCCTGCTTACCGAGATCAATTTCGACGGCATAATCGGCCCAAGCCACAATTACGCTGGGCTCAGCCTCGGCAATATTGCCAGCGCCAGCCACAAGGGCAGCGCTTCGCACCCACGCGCCGCCGCCCTGCAAGGGCTTGCAAAAATGCGCGGCAATCTGGAACGTTTCGGGCACCAAGGGTTCTTTGCCCCCTTGCCTCGCCCCAATAATGCGCTGCTTGAGGCACTTGGCGAAGCCAGTGATCTACCGCGCCCATTGCTGGCTGCGGCATGGTCTGCATCCTCCATGTGGACAGCCAATGCGGCCACCGTCTCCCCTGCACCTGATACCAGCGACGGACGCTGCCATTTCACGCCTGCAAACCTCGTTACCATGCTGCATCGCGGTCAAGAATGGCGCGATACGCAGGCGCAGTTGAAGCTCGCTTTTGCCGACACAGACCATTTCGCCGTGCATGACGCCGTACCGCCGACATTTGGCGATGAAGGCGCGGCCAATCATATGCGCCTGTGTGAAAGCCATGCAGCAAGCGGTGTTGAAGTGTTCGTCTATGGCAAAACCGGCGGCGCATTTCCCGCGCGCCAGCATGAACAGGCCAGCCGCGCCGTTGCCCGCCTCCACGGTCTTGATCCAGCGCGCGCTGTTTTTATTGAGCAAAATCCCGAGGCAATTGCCGCTGGCGCTTTCCACAATGATGTCGTCGCGGTTGCCAATGAAGGCGTGATTTTTGCCCATGAGTACGCCTTTGCAGACCGCCAAGCCGCCTATGATGCAATGCGCGCCGCCTTCCCGCCACTGCAGGTGGTGGAAGTGCCCGACAGCGCCGTCAGCCTTGCCGAGGCCATCAGAACCTATCTGTTCAACGCGCAACTTGTGACGCGCCCAGCCGGAGGCATGGCCCTGATCGTACCTGAAGAATGCCGTAAAAACGCGCGCGTTTGGGCCTATTGCGAGGCGATGCTGGCCACAAATGGCCCGATCCGCGAAGTCATCCCCGTCGATGTCAAACAAAGCATGGCCAATGGCGGCGGGCCTGCGTGCCTGCGCCTGCGTGTTGTCTGCGACCCCAGCACC
This sequence comes from Altererythrobacter sp., assembly GCA_023299945.1. GTDB lineage: Bacteria > Pseudomonadota > Alphaproteobacteria > Sphingomonadales > Sphingomonadaceae > Erythrobacter. Next base: position 5,615 of record JALZVZ010000310.1, read on the forward strand.
GTCGACCCTCGCTTCCTTTTGACCGAGGCCAAAGCGGACGCGATGGAGGCCTGTATTGCCGCCCATTGGCCGGAACAAATTGATCCAGCGGATTTGGGCTCAGGCACTCTGGCAAAAACGGTTATCGCCGCGCGTCAGTCCCTGCTTGAGACACTGGAACTGACCCAGCTCCAATCACATCAAAGTTAACGCACTGGACTTGATGTCGAGGCGCTTTACACTTGCAACTTACGTTAACCACTGAAGCCCGCAGAAAACCATGCTTGGCACAAGGTTTGCAATGTTGAAGATCAACGAGAGGGCGCGCATGTTTCGCAAGATCAAAAGGCTGTTTGTGATCAAGACGCGCTTTGAGGCGTATCTGATCATTTACGCGCTGGCCTTGGGCGCAACGGCGCGCGGCTCCGAATATCTAGTTCAATGGCCCGGCTGGGAAGGCAAATTGCTCTATCTCGCCTGCACCGGCGCAGTGTTTTTGGCAGGCGCGAAAATCTTGGACTGCCTGAAATTTGAACGCGAACACCGCGAGGCTGAAGAGCTTGCGATTGGTGAGGCAGTAGAAGGCTGAACGGCCGATAACGACCCAATTGCAGACGTTCAGATGCAACACTTCGTTTCAGGAAAGTCGGCGCTATAGAGATGTGCATGAACCCATCTAGAGATGTCATACTGTCTGGTTGCTCAGGAGGAGGGAAATCGACCCTCCTATCGGCATTGTCCGCTCTCGGGTTCGCAACAGTGCCCGAGCCCGGACGACGGATTGTGCAAGAGGAACTGCTTGGTGATGGTAAGGCTCTGCCATGGGTAAATCTCACTGCCTTCGCTGAACGCGCCATTGAGATCGCCTCCAGGGATCGTGAATTGGCATCGAGTGGCAATGCTTGGACCTTCTTCGATCGCGGTCTTGTCGATGCGGCGGTTGCCCTGCAGCAGGCGACGGGTCAGCCAGTAGCAAAAATTCTTGAGCGGTTTCCACCCTATCATCAGCGTGTGTTCGTCACTCCACCTTGGCCAGAAATTTACGAGAGCGATACGGAGCGACCACAGCGGATAGACGAAGCAATCGCCGAATATGATCGCCTGATTGAGTCGTTTTCTGACCTTGGCTACGAAATAATCGTTTTACCCAAAGTTTCTGTTGCTGAACGAGCGGCGTTCGTCCGGGACCAGCTCAAATAAATACCTTTGATCACTGCGTCAGTTTTAGTTTGCCAACAATTCGAAGTTGACTGTCGGCAAACGACACAAATTCGGATTTTCGCTATTTGTTTGATAAGCAAGCGACAATGAATGAGGCGTAAAAGCGAAAGCAAGGTTTCGCTATCAAGCTGCCTGTTCCGCTGCCAAGCATACTCGATTGCGCCCTGCAGCTTTAGCTTCGTACATGGCATGGTCGGCGCGCTTCAATGCTTCTTGGATAGTACAATCCTTGCCCCAATACGTGACACCAAAAGAGCCCGTCACTTGCAGTCCTGCGGGCCACTCTTGGTCCCGATGGTCTTCTAGTGCCTTCCTAGCGCGGTCTGCGATGGCCACACCTTGTTCGACTGAGCAATTGGCAAGAGCAATCACAAATTCTTCACCACCCCAACGGGCGAATGCTTCAACTGGCCCAACAGCTACATCCGATGCGCGAACTTGAGATTGCATCAATTGCGCGGCGGCAACAAGCGCTTGATCCCCAACCGCATGGCCATACTCATCGTTGATTATCTTGAAATGATCTAGATCGATTGCGATTATCACCATGCCTGCACTATGATGCTGATCACGCAGTTCGCCAGCTACACGTAAGAACGTATTGCGATTAAGAAGCCCGGTTAGGTTATCCCGTTGTGATAGATATTCAGATGTAGAAAGAGCTTTTGCAAGTTGGGTCGAAAGAAGCTCGTTTTCTATTTCGGTCTTCAATTCGTCATGAGCCTGTCGCCTCAACAACAACCCCACCCACAAAAGCCCAGGTGGAAGAAATGTCAGCGAAAGAACGCCATATAATCCTACTTGTGATTGATAAAACAAGATTGCTGGCACCGATGTCAGCATGAATCCCAAAAGCAATGCCTGCGCCAATCCTTGTGCCTTTGCCGCGCCAATCGCAGCTGCCGTCAGCGTCACGACAATTGTGCCATATATGACCGTAAAAGGCATTCCAGCGGCACCGGTTTGAGCGACTGGCAACATCATCAACCCCCAGACCACTCCAGACAAGGTTTCGAATGTCAGCCACAAGGTTACGGCTTTTCTGATCTCAATTTGCTTTTTTATCGCAAGCTTTACTCGATAGGCGGTCGAAGATGTGAAGATACCAATCACAAATTGCAGTCCAACCAACCACCATAAATAGTGTTTGGCAGTGGTTTCAGCTGCCGCGACAGCGATTACCAGCAATGGAAAGACTGTCGGAATCCGGAGTAAAAACGGATTACCTAAGGCCCGAAACAACAATTCGTGCGAAACGTTGCGCGCCTCAACATTAGCATCGTCAACTGGCGTCGAAGGGTTGAACCTATCGGCTGATAGCTGCATTTCCATCTTGTGAAGGCCTCAAAAGCAATTTGATCGCTTTAAAGATGGTAAGTCGTATTGGTTAACGTGATGCTAAATTTGAGGCGCAACGACTTTGAGCAAGCCACTGTATCCGGCAAATTCTAATGTCCGCTTTCGCGAATGTGGCGTTCGTTAAAGAGGGCAAGCTCTGACGTCCAATGTCCACCCCACAAGCGACGCTTCATTCGGCATTGAAAAGCGAAATGAGGCGCCCCTGTTCCCAGCAGGCCAAGCCTATTTCACACAAATGATGCAATTTTTTGAAAACATGCTATTCGGTATGGGCTTTTGTCGCATGCGACGGATATCGGAAGCACAGCTTCCCACTTCCCTTTCTAGCCGTTGACAGCTGTGTGGCGCCGATCTTGGCGCCGCCCAAAATATTGAATACAAGGTTACTTACTATGACTATCGGAACAGTTAAATTCTTCAACGCTGACAAAGGCTATGGTTTTATTGCACCTGAAGGCGGCGGCGACGATGCATTCGTGCACATCTCTGCTGTTGAGCGTGCTGGAATGGCTACTCTCGAAAAGGAACAACGCGTTTCTTACGATCTTGAGCAAGACCAACGCGGCAAGACATCTGCGACTAATCTCGCAGCTGCGTAAGAATTCTCGCATAAATTATCGGGGGCGCGGATGGCATATCGCTGTCTGCGCCCTTTATATTTGAGGCTATGCGCAGGGCCTAACGCGCAATGACGCCAGGCTCGCCCATATCCGCCAATGAAATAAGGGTGAGGGGTTCTGTTGCTAGGCCCCCGGCTTCTCGTTGCTGCCGAGGTAGCGGAGGACCGTTAAGCGAAACAGCCAGCCCGGCTTTTATCTGCAAATGGAATGAGTGGGGGTTTCTGTTGCTAGCTACCCCCGGAGCCCCGGAATCCGTTCTGTTGCCCGGTCGGTCCAACCGCGCTTTAGCTTTGTAAATTCAGACCGTTAGGCCTTAAAATTACGCAGCGATTGCGAGTGCTTCATTATCATTTGCACTTATGTGTTGTGAACATTTTTACGGGTACTCAGCCCGAGCAAAAATTACGCTTTTCAGCCCACGTCGATCCTAGTTCGGCCCCTTCAAAAGCCTCGAAAAACCGAGGGTTATGGTGGAGCCGCCGGGTACTGCCCCCGGGTCCGTTGTGCCTATTGCACGCAACAATTTATCGCCATAGTCGGTTGCCCGACACGCTCTATATAGCGCGAACTTGATGAATATGAAGTGTCTTATCAGCGCCGAAGGTGCCGCAAGGGCGCAGCCCGCCCAAGCTTACGCGAAGAAGCCAAGGGAGCCGGACGGCTCGCGCCCGGCGTTTGAGGGCTCAAACAAGAAACTCAAACGAAAACCGCCCGCCCTGCACTTGGCAGGACGAGCGGCTTAAACACTCAAAAGTTTGAAGCGTTTACTTTTTCAAGCTGTCGCGAATTTCGATCAGCAGATCGATCTCGCTTGGGCCTGCATCTTCTTCTACAGCTGGCTTTTCCATCTTCGCTTTTGCTTTTTCCGCATAGCGAACCAGCATAAAGATGATGAAGGCCAGGATCACGAAGTTGATGACGGCTGTTACAAACGCGCCCCAAGCAAGCACATTGGCTCCGGCTTCGCGCGCCGCTTCCAAAGTCATACCTGCTTCAACTTCGCCCGAAAGAACGATGTACTTGCTGGAGAAATCAACATCGCCAAAGATCAGGCCAACCAGCGGCATAATCAAATCATTGGTAAGCGATGCAACGATCACTGCAAATGCGCCAGCAATGATAACCGCGACGGCCAGTTCCATAACATTGCCCTTGGCAATGAAGTCTTTAAATTCTGAAAGCATTGATATTCCCCTTAATTAGTCCTGATGCATAGCTCCTTCGCAGCAAATCTGCAAATTGCCAAGGGATGCAAGAGTTTGAATACCCACATTGTAATTTCATAGCGGTGTCCTATATTAGCAACACAGATTGCAAGCGGCGAGACTTGCGCTATTTGTCGCTGCACGCCGCATCAAAAGGGGAAAAACCGATATGAATTTCACGAATGTTCGCCGCGCTATAATGATCGCAGCTGTTTCGCTGGGCCTTGCGTCTTGCGGCATTAACTCGGTTCCAACCGCTGAAGAAAACGCGAAGGCAAAATGGGCCGATGTAGAGGCGCAGTTTCAACGCCGTGCGAACTTGATCCCTAACCTTGCCGAAGTGGCCAAGGGTGCAGCTGAGAATGAGCGCAATATCCTGACCGAAGTGACAGAGGCCCGCGCCAAAGCGACCAGCATTAATGTCACCGCAGATGATCTTGGCGATACGGCCAAAATGGGCGAATTTGCCGCAGCGCAAGGCCAAATGAGCCAAGGTATTGGCCGCTTGCTTGCCAGCTTCGAGGCCTATCCAACGATCACTTCGACGCAAGGCTATCTCACGCTGCAAAGCCAGCTGGAAGGCACAGAGAACCGCATTGCGGTTGCCCTGCGCGACTACAATGAGGCGGTGCGCAATTATAACACCACGATCCGTACATTCCCTGATACGATCGGTGCGAACATCATCCACGGTGCAGAGCCGCTGGTGCCCTATAAAGCCACGACCGAGGGCGCTGAAGAAGCACCCACGCTCGACATGACGTCTGAGTGATCGGCGCAAACTCCCCTATGATGCGCCCTATCCTTGCTGCATTTGCTTCTCTGCTCACTTCGGTTGTTGCTAGTCCTGTGGTCGCTTCCGCGGATGAGGTAATCAAAATCGATGACCCGCAGTATTTTAACGCTTCGCCTCCCTCCACCCTCGTGGTGGATACAGCGGGTATTTTCTCGACAAGCTTTGAAGACGAAATAAATGCTCGACTGCTTAAAGTAGAGAAGCAGTCAGGTATCCAATTCGTTTTGATGACGATTGATGATCGAATACCCCAGAAACCGAATTTGGTTGCTTCACTTTTGTTGAAAGGCTGGGCAGAGGCGGACAAAGTGCCGAGAAGTCGAGGAATATTGCTGTTTTCCCCGACCAAGCGAAAGTTCATATTTACTCTTGCCTTGAACACCGAGGTTACACAGCTTCCAGACGGTTTTACGATTAACGATTATCTGGACCGTTTCGGAAAAAAGGTCGCTTCAGTGACTACTCCTCACCTAAAACAAGACAACTACACTATTGGAATGCAAGCGGCCATATCGGCTATCGAACAAGCAATAAGCGACCCAACCTCTCTTCGTGAAGCCACGGGAAACCAAGACAAGGAAGCCGCGTGAAGCGTTTTGCAATCTTACTTACTGCTCTGCTTGCATTGATCGCTACGCCGCTGGCCGCGCAGGATTTCCCTGCCCTGTCGGGCCGCGTGGTGGATGCTGCCGATATTATTCCTGCTGATGTTGAGGCGCAGCTGACGGCCAAGCTTGAGGCGTTAGAGGCGCAATCACAGCGGCAGTTGGTTGTGGCGACAGTGCCGGACCTGCAAGGCAATGATATTGCTGAATACAACTATCAGCTGGGCCGCGCATGGGGCATTGGCGATGCAGAGCGCAATGACGGCGTTGTGCTGCTGATCGCACCAAACGAGAAGCGTGTGAATATTGCGACGGGCTACGGCACAGAAGGCTATCTCACCGATGCCCTATCCTCGCTCATCATTCAAAACACCATTCTCCCCCAGTTTAAAGCAGACGATTATCCCGGCGGCATTGTCGCAGGCACAGATGCGATCATCGCCCAGCTGCAATTGCCCGAAGACCAAGCCCGTCAAGTGGCCGCAAAGGCAAGCAAGCAGCGCGAAAGCAAAGGCGGCTTTCCCATCGGCGGATTGATCTGGTTTGCGGTGATATTCTTCTTTTTCATCCTGCCCATGCTGCGCGGCGGCGGACGGCGACGTTACCGCGGTCAGGGCCGCGAATTTGGCGATACGGCGCGTGATATCATCCTGTGGGAAGTGGGCAGCGCGATTGTGCGCGGCGCAGTCTCTGGAGGCGATGATTGGGGCGGCGGCGGCGGTTTCGGCGGCGGCGGCGGCTTTGGCGGCGGCTTTTCTGGCGGCGGCGGTTCATTCGGGGGCGGCGGCGCCTCAGGGGGTTGGTGACACATGGCCTATTTAAACGAAGCTCAGCATAAAATTGTCTCTGACGCGGTAGCCGCGGCTGAGCTCACCACCTCTGGCGAAATCGTCACTGTTCTGGCTGACCGGTCCGATGGTTATACCGATGTCGTGATGGTCTATGCCGCTGCTGGGGCCTTCACCATGATGAGCCTGTTTGCGCTGTTTCCTGCACCCTTCATGGGATTATGGGACAGCCTAATCGGCGGGTGGATGCATGAATGGACAACCGGAGAGCTGGCCAGCATGACCATCGGATTGGGCCTGCTTGCCTTCACAATCACTTGGCTGAAATTCTTGTATGAGCCGCTCAAATTCTTCGCGATCCCCGGCCCCGTAAAAACGGCCCGCGTTCACGGTCAAGCTATCAAGCATTTCAAAGTCGGCGCTGAGGCGCGCACCCATGGCCGCACCGGCATCCTCATCTACCTGTCCATGCGCGAACACCGCGCCGAAATCATCGCTGACCGGCCGATTGCAGAGAAAGTCCCTGCCGATGTGTGGGGCGAGGCGATGGTCGATATGCTGCACCACATTAAAGAGGGCGATATCGCCGAGGGTATGGCCGCCGGCGTGCGCGATGTGGGCATTGTTTTATCCGAGCATTTCCCGCGCGCCGATGATGATGAAAACGAGCTTCCCGATAGGCTGATTGAAGTCTAACACTGCTCCGCATGAGCGAAAAACCACAAGATCCTGACGCAGCCCTGCCCGAAAAAATCCGCTGGGAAGGCAAATTCATTACCGCCAAAACACGCGGCCGGTGGGAATATGTCGCACGCGCCCGCGGCATAAGAGCCGCAGCGATTATCGCAATCGACATCGATCCAGATGGCACGCGCAATGTGCTGCTGGTGGAGCAATACCGCGTCCCGCTTGGCAAAATCTCCCTCGAAATTCCCGCTGGTCTGATCGGCGATCATGAGGGCAATGAAGATGAGGCGGATGAAGTCGCTGCTGCGCGCGAATTGGAAGAAGAAACCGGCTACCGCGCCGCGCGGATGGAAAACCTTGGCCAGTTTTTCTCCAGCCCCGGCATGGTCTCTGAAAGTTTTACACTGATGCGCGCGCACGGCCTGACCAAGGTGAGCGAAGGCGGCGGCACTCCCGGCGAGAATATCACTGTGCACCGCGTCGCGCTCAAAAACCTGCCGCAATTTGTTGCCGATTGGCGCGAAGCGGGTAAGGCTGTGGATGTGAGAATGGCCGTTTTGATGGCCGCGGCAAACGCTGAAACAATCTTGGGAGAAAATTGAAAATGACAATTGGTACTGGCCGCGTTGCTGGCAAACTCGCACTCGTTACTGGCGGCGCACAAGGGCTTGGCCGCGCGCATTGCATCAGGCTTGCGCAAGAAGGCGCGCGCGTTCTTGCTACAGATATTAACGGCGAAGGCGCCGCGGACACCGCAGACATTATCAATGCAGAAATGGGCGCAGGGACAGCGTTCTCGGTTCAGCATGACGTGACCAGCCCTGACGCATGGGAAGCGGCAGTGGATGCTGCGCGCGACAATCTTGGCGGGCTGAATGTGCTGGTCAACAATGCTGGGATTGGCGTGCCGGGCAATATTGAAGCTTGCGATTTTGCCGATTGGCAGCGCTGTTTCGACATTAACGTGAATTCCATTTTTCACGGTTGTCAAAAAGCTTTGCCGCTTATGCGCGAGCATGCGCCCGGCTCCATCGTCAATATCAGTTCGATCGCAGGCCTAATCGCGTCTGACACGATGCCTGCTTACAACGCCTCTAAAGCCAGCGTGTGGATGCTGTCCAAATCCATCGCCCTGCATTGCGCGAAAAAGAATATGCAAATCCGCTGCAATTCGGTTCACCCGACATTTGTCGATACGCCGATTTTGGACGGCACGGCCAAAGGGGCGGGCCTCGATAAGGATGTTTTGCTGGAGAAATTGGCGCGGCAAATTCCGCTTAAATTCGTGGGCGAGCCCAATGATATCGCCAATGCTGTGCTCTATCTCGCCTCTGACGAAAGCCGGTTTATGACGGGCGCAGAGATCAAATTGGATGGCGGCATTAGCGCGATGTGATTTTAATGCAGACCGCCCGGCAAAAGAAAGGGGCCCTTAACCTAATGGTTTGGCCCCTCCCGGTTTCAACAATTGGGAACTTGACCCGATCGAAACCGGGGTCCGTTTGTCTGGTCAGGCCCCTAGTCAGCGATCAATGCGATGGCGACATAGGCTAGGCCTGCTGTGCCGACACTGACGAATGCGCCTACAACAAATCCAACGCGCACGATCATCGGGTCAATTCCGGCGTATTTGGCGATCCCGCTGCACACGCCTGACAATTTGGCATTGGTGCGATCAAGGCGGAATCTCTTAGATGGCGCGCCGCTGTTTTCATTCTTGGCAATCTTGCTCATGCGAACATCGCGATGTTGGTGGTTGCTGGGATGATGGCAGTGGCGAACATTATGGCCGACAAAGCCAAAGCGCCGAAACCTGCGACAAAACGGTTTGAGTGGTCAGTTGCGAAAAACATTGAGTAGTTCCTTTTAAATGTGTTTGATTGAGAAGCGTGAAGTGCGATTAAGCAAAGACGCCAGTGGTGGTTGCCGGGATGATTGCGGTGGCCATCAGAACGCTCGAAATTGCGAGTGAGAAAACAGCAGCGATCAGCTTGTGGGCGGTTTCAGAAGTAGCAGTCATGGTTCGTATTCCTTTTAATTTTTGGGCCAGTGAGACCGTCTCGCTGGTTGTCCTATGCTTTGCAGATGCCGTGCCAGTTTTGAAAAACCGCAGAATTCTGCCGTTTTCTGATATGAACGGATTTTACAAATATTCACGAATCCAAACAGTTGGTGAATTACACCAATAATTGGCTTGGTGATTTTCCAGCCTAAGACATGGCTAAATACGCAGCCAATGCTAATCTGGATGCAGTATGGCTCTCGACCGCATCATTCTTTCCACTTTCCGCAATCACGCGGACAGCGAATTGAACAAAACTGCCCAATTCAATCTGCTGGTCGGGGAGAATGGCGCGGGCAAAACCAATGTGCTGGAAGCTTTATCGCTGCTGGCTCCCGGACGAGGCCTCAGGCGTGCGCCTTTGCCGGAAATGGCCGGACAAACAGGATCGGGCGGATTTGCCATTGGCGCCAGCTTGAAAGAGCAAGGCCATGAAAGCGCGCGGATCGGCACGCATGTAGAGCCGGACCAACCCAGCCGCAGATTGGTGCGCATCAATGGCGGAGCGGCCAGCGCATCGAGCATGGGCGAATGGCTGGCGATGGGCTGGCTGACCCCTGCAATGGACGGCCTCTTTACCGATAGCGCAGGCGCACGCAGGCGCTATATCGACCGCATGGCGCTGGCGATTGATCCTGCCCATGCGCGCAACACTTCGCGTTACGAAGCCGCAATCCGCGAGCGCAACAAGCTGCTTGAAGATAGCGGGGGCCGCCATAGCGAGGCGACATGGTTCGATGCAATTGAAGCGCAGGCAGCAGAATTTGGTGCATTGGTCGCGGCAACCCGCCAGAATTTGATCACTGCGCTGATGGACGAACTTTCCGCCCTGCCCAATGAACCCTTTGCCAAGCCGCTGCTCACTTACCGCGCTGGTGGCCCGCTTGGCTTTGAGGAATTGCGCGAGGAGTTTCGCCGCGCCCGCCCGAAAGATCGCGCCGCTGGACGCGCCTTGAGCGGCCCGCACCGCGATGAATTGGAAGTGGTAATGTCAGGAACAGGTCAAGTGGCCAGCCGCTGCTCCACCGGCGAGCAAAAAGCGATGCTGATCGCGGTCACGCTGGCCCATGCGACCTTGGCTGCAGAGGGCCGCCCCGGCGTATTATTGCTGGATGAAGTCGCCGCCCATTTGGATGAAATCCGCCGCGCCGCTTTATTTGAACGCCTGCGTCAAGGCGCCGCGCAGGTCTGGTTCACCGGGACAGAAACCGCGCCCTTCGGGGACATCCTCGATGAGGCCGCCGTGTGGCGCGTCAGCGGCGGGACGTTGACACGTATTTAAGAAGATGAGTTTTCCGGCAGCGCTGCAATCACACTCTCCACAGTCGCCTCGACCAATTGCTCAATCCCTTCAGGCGTTGGGTGAATGCGGTCTGATTGGAACAGTTCGGGCGACTGGTAAATGCTCTCCAGAAAAAACGGCACCAGATCGGCATCATGCTTTTTGGCAAGCGCGCCATAAAGCCCATCAAACTCGGCCTGAAATTCTGGCCCCAAATTGGGCGGGGCGCGCATGCCCATAATCAGCGCATCAATATCCCGCTTTTCCAATTCAGCCAGCATCGCGTCCAAATTGCTGCGGGTCTGATCAACCGGCAATTGTCGCAGCAGATCATTTCCGCCAAGCTCCACGATTACCAGATCGGGCGCCCGCTCTTGCGAATCCAGCGTAAAGACAAAACGCTGCAAACCCGCCGCCGTTGTATCTCCTGAGACGCCAGCATTCACGACCTTTGCATTGATACCCTTGACGCGCAGGGCATTTTCCAATGTCGCGGGATAGCTTTGCGCCTGATCGACACCGTATCCTGCAAAAAGGCTATCACCAAAAGCAAGCACTGTGACCGGCTCGCCCATTATAGGAATAGTCGCCGCTCCATCTCCGGCCGCATCAGTCGGCGCGGCTTCAGGCTGTTCCTTAGGCGCAGAGCCGCCGCAGCCGCTCAAACCAAGAGCAAGCGCCAAGCTCAGAAAAATGCACCAAACACCTTTTGTCATGCGTATCTATTCCCATCTAATAGAGGTATACCTACATCAGCCCGCTATCTTCGCGGCGCCTGTTCTAGCATCTATTCAAATGAGGCCCAAAGACAAGCCTGTGACCACATCCAATAATGCAATTACCGCCCGCAATCTGACTCTAACCTTAGGCAGCGCAAGCGCGCCTGTCGAAATTTTGCGCGGGATCGATCTCGATATTGCCGCAGGCGAAGTGACCGCCCTGCTCGGCCCATCAGGCTCAGGCAAGAGTTCGTTGATGGCAGTGCTGTCGGGCTTGGAACGCGCGACCAGCGGCACTCTCAACGTCGCAGGGGCTGACTTTGCTGCGATGGGCGAGGATGGCTTGGCGCAGGCCCGCCGGGGCCGGATCGGGATTGTCTTGCAGGCATTCCACCTGTTGCCCACCATGACCGCGACGGAAAACGTTGCCACGCCAATGGAATTGAACGGTGAGAGCGATTGCCACACACGCGCCCGCGCAGAATTGGAAGCGGTGGGGCTTGGCCACAGGCTGGACCACTATCCCACGCAATTATCCGGCGGCGAACAGCAACGCGTTGCCATTGCGCGCGCAACCGCCCCGCGCCCCACGCTGATTTTCGCTGATGAGCCAACCGGCAATCTGGATGCGGCCACCGGCGAGGAAATTATCGAACTCTTGTTTGCCCGCCGCGCAGAAACCGGCGCGACCTTGCTGATTATTACCCATGACGAGCAATTGGCAAAACGCTGCGAACGAGTGATTACCATGGCCGACGGCGTAATCGCCTCGGATGTGCGGGCGTAATGAACGCTGGATCCGCCTCATCCGATGCCCCGCAATTAAGTTGGGGCGCGGCATGGACGATTGCACGCCGCGACCTCAATGCGCGCTTCAAAGGCCTGCGCCTGCTGTTGGTCTGCATCTTCCTTGGCACAGCGGCACTGGCGGCCATCGGCACGCTGACCGCTGCCATTGAAGGCGAGCTTGGCAGCCGCGGGCAAGTCCTGCTGGGCGGTGATTTGGAAGTTGAAGTGTGGCAGCGCGACCTTGCACCTGAGGAAAAAGCAGCGCTGGCTGAATATGGCGAATTGTCCGGCGGCACGCGGATGCAAGCGATGGCCAATACTGGCGAAGTGGCGGCCCCTGTCGGGCTGAAAGCTGTGGCGGACAATTGGCCACTTTATGGCGAATTTACGCTCAAGGATGGCCGCAAGGCAGGCGCCCCAAAGGCAGGCGAAGCATGGCTCCAGCAAGGCGTGGTTGACCGGCTCGGCATTGCAGTGGGCGACCGGTTTAAAATTGGCACGAGCGAACTGGTGGCGGCGGGCATTATCGATAATGAGCCGGATAAACTCTCCGAAGGGTTCCAGCTTGGCTCGACCATAATCGTGGCCGAAAGCCTACCCGCCGTGGCGGGATTGACCGCTCCTGGCGCGCTCTATGAAAGCAAATACCGTGTGCGCTTTAATGGCGGCGAAGAACCCTCCCTCATTGCCGAACAACTAGAAGAACAGTTCCCCGAAGCGGGCCTAGACTTCAAAACCCGCGACCGCGCATCGCCGGGCGCTGACCGGTTTGTAGGCCGCATGAGCGAATTCCTAACGCTGGTCGGCCTTGCCGCATTGGTCATCGCAGGGATCGGCATTGGCGGCGGCGTATCGTCCTATCTCGAGGCACGCCGCACCTCCATCGCCACACTGAAAGTCTTGGGCGCATCATCGCGCGACATCTCGCGCATTTACGCGCTGCAAATTGGCGCAGCCGCTTTGGTGGGCGCCGTGGCTGGCTTGATTGTCGGCGTCGGCGTCACCCCGTTCCTCGGCATGGCCCTGCAAGGTTTGCTCCCGGTTGAAGGCGGCTTTGTACTGGATGCTAGCGCCTTGCTGCTCGCGGCGGGCTTTGGCTTGTTGGTCGCTCTGGTCTTTGCCGCGACACCGATTATCCGTGCGCGCAGCTATCCGGCGATGGCGCTGATGCGGGCGCGCTCTGCTCCGCTATCAAAAGATAAAGCCGCATGGCCATGGGTCGGCGGCGGGCTTTTGGCGATTGTCGCGCTTGTGCTCATCACCAGCAATAATCCGCCGCTTGCTGGCGGGTTTTTGGCAGGGGCAGCCGCATTGCTGATATTGCTCGCAGGGCTCGGCAAAGCAATCACTTGGGCCGCGCGCAAAATCCCAAGTCCCACCAATCCGCTGATCCGCAATGCTTTGGCCAATATTCACCGCCCCGGCTCCTCCACCAGTGCACTGGTCACGGCCCTAGGCTTTGGCCTGTCAGCCTTTGTGCTGCTCGCCGCGATCCAATCCAGCATTAATGGCAATATCGACAGCAGCGTGCCGCGCGAGGCGCCCGATTATTTCGTGCTGGATATACCGCGCGAGCGATTGGGCGAATTTGAAGCGCTAGTGGCGCAAACCGATCCTGATGCGATGATCCGCGCCGTGCCAGCCTTGCGCGGCGCAATCTTGGCTTATGGCAAGGAGGACGCGATGATCCGCGTGTCTGAATTGGAAGAAATCCCTGATGGCGCATGGCCTTTGCGCGGCGAACGAGGGCTCAGCTATGCCGATGATCTGCCGGAGGGCAATGCGCTGACCGATGGCATATGGTGGAGCGCAGATTATTCCGGCGAGCCGCTGGTTTCCGTCGATGAAGAATTTGCCGAAGCGATTGATTTGGAAGTGGGCGATTATCTCACCGTGGGCATTTTGGGCGTAGAGCGCACGGCCCGCGTGGCCAGCCTGCGCACTCTCGAATGGGAAAATATGAGCTTTAACTTCGTGCTCGTCTTCAGCCCCAATGCGCTGGCCGATGCGCCGCATAATTTAACTGCGACGATTGATCTAACCGAAGGCACGCAAACCGGCGGCTTGCTGCAAAGCATGGTGCGCGAGTTTCCTTCCAGCTCCGCGATTGAAATCGGTCAAGTGCTGGAGCAGGCTAAAATCATTTTGGGCCAAGTGGGCCTTGCGACCTTTGCCGCTGCCTCCGTTGCGGTTTTGGCGGGCCTTGCAGTATTGCTCGGCGCGATCGCAGCAGCACGGGCGGCGCGCATGTATGACACGGTTGTATTGCGCGTTTTGGGCGCAAGCCGGCGGCAAATACTGACGATGCAATTGGCGGAATATGGCCTGCTGGCATTGGTCCTAGCGATTGTATCGCTGGGCATTGGCACGGGACTAGCGTGGCTGGTTATCACGCAATTGTTTGAGTTCGATTGGTTGCCCGATTGGGGCGCGATCTTCGCGGTGTTGGGCCTTGGCCTTGGCCTTGTGATGGCGTTCGCACTGGGCGGATCACTGCCGCTGCTCAACGCAAAACCGGCGCGTGCACTGAGGGAACTATAAAAAAGAGGAAAGCGTTTTCGGCCCTCCCCCTATCATCGACGGCTATTGCTGCCGTACGATCAAACTAACTAAACGTGTCGTGGATCACATCATCCTCGATCGTCGATATCTCTGAATGCACCGCTGAGAAAATCGCTGATATCAACGATGAGAACAAGCCAGCCAAGGCCAAAAATACTAGCAAGAACACGCCGAGCAGACCAATCGATGCGCCAAGGTTCGAGGGATCAAACCCGTCGCCAATGCTCGCCATAGTGCCCGCCATGACAACGCCAAAGATCAGCACAATCACAAAAAAGAGCACCATTGTTACGGCGCCAATTATCAGCAAGATGAGAAAAATTGGCAGGACGTTGCCCTTGGTCATTTTCCAGCTTCGCACAATCACAGTGATTGGGTTACGCTCCTCTTCAACGCCGACGACAGGGAAGATCATCGAAATTCGGCAGGCGAGGTAAAAACCGAGGATAAACAACAAGAACGCAAAAATCCCCCCTAGCGCGCCGCTTACGCTCCCTGCTGCTGCGGAAAGCATAGTCACAGGTAAGGTTATCACGATGGTGGCAATGATCAGTAGGATGAACACACCCAACATTGTCAGGCCGCCGGTAAATCCAGCCGTAAAAGATTGGCCAAAGTTTCCAGCAGTTAGCCGCGAGGCCATCGACGCCATCGATACGGACTGCGCCCCGTAGATATAAAAGCTGATTAAATAAATCAGGCCGAACCCGAAAATCATCGCTGCGCCTAGAGATTCCAAATCTGGGTCCAGGCCGCCTAAGGCCCCACCAGTATATGCATCTCCTCCAATGGCTAAAAGCGCCAGTCCGGAAACCGCATAAGATAGAACAGTAAAAACCAGCCAAAGCCCCGCCAGCTTTAACAGTCGTTTTCCAAACATATCAAAACCGGTCGAAAACACGTTTCCTAGTTGAATCGACATACCCACCCCCTGCTTACTTTAGGGAATTAGACCAACACATCTTTTAAGAATTTGCAAAGAAAAAGGGCCTCGCATCGCTGCAAGGCCCCAATTCTTATAGTCGTCCGGTCTAAACCAAGGCTTAG
>JALZVZ010000311.1 GCA_023299945.1 Altererythrobacter sp.
GGTTTTGCTGTGATTGGCTTTGCGCCTGTGACAGAGGATGCTGTGCGGGCGCAGCGGTTGGAGACATGGCTGGGAGAGGGTTATCACGGCGGGATGGAGTGGATGGAGGCGCGCAAGGATGTGCGCCGGTCACCGCAGGCCATGTGGCCAGAGGCGCGCAGCGTGATCGCATTGGGCATGAGCTATGCCCCCGCCACTGACCCGTTTGCGCTAGAAGGCGACGCAGAGCATGCCCGCATTTCCGTCTATGCGCAGGGCAAGGATTATCACGATACGGTCAAGAAGAAGCTGAAAGCCTTGGCGCGGTGGATGAGCGCAAAGGCGCCCGATAATCCTCTAAAAGTCTTCGTGGATACAGCGCCGGTGATGGAAAAGCCCTTGGGTCAAGCGGCGGGGCTGGGCTGGCAAGGCAAGCACACCAATCTGGTCAGCACAGCCCACGGCAATTGGCTGTTTCTGGGCGCGATTTATTCTACTTTGCCCTTTGCGCCTGATGAACCGCATGCGGACCGCTGCGGCTCGTGCAATGCGTGCCAAACGGCGTGTCCGACCGATGCGTTCCCCGCGCCTTATCAATTGGATGCGCGGCGCTGCATTTCCTACCTCACGATCGAACACAAAGGCCCAATCCCAGAGGAGTTTCGCAAACCTATGGGCAACCGCATCTATGGCTGCGATGATTGCTTGGCGATTTGCCCGTGGAACAAATTTGCCGATGCGGCCCATGCCCATAAGGATTTTGCCGCACGTGCAGAATTGGTCGCACCGCGTCTCGATGAACTGCTGGCGCTGGATGATGCAGGGTTTAGGGCGCTGTTCTCAGGCTCGCCAATAAAGCGGATTGGGCGGAATCGGTTTGTACGCAATTGCGCGATTGCGGCAGGCAATAGTGGCAATGCGGATTTACTCGGGGCGGTGGGCGCCTTGCTGAATGATCCCGATCCAGTGGTGGCCGAGGCGGCGGCTTGGGCGGACGCGCAGATTAGATCAGCGATTTAAGCGCGATTTCAGTATCCGCCAGCACATCGGGATCAATAACGCCCGGCTCGCTTTCCAGCAATTTTCGTCCGCCAACATAATCCTTGGCATTATTGACGCAATCAAACGCAATGGGCTTGCCCTCTTTCAAATAGCAGACGGTAAATTTGCGATTATCAGGATCGCCGCGCAGCACCGTCTGGTCAAAATCCAAGCTGAGGCCAGCGGTCTGCAATTTCAAATCATATTGGTTCGACCAGAACCATGGCAGTGCGTGATAGGCCTGCTTATCGCCCATGATCGCGCGCGCGACCACATTGGCCATATCATTGGCATTTTGCACCGATTCCAGCCGGATCACGGCTTGGCCAGCAAAGGGGTTGGCATGGGTGGCGCAGTCGCCGATCGCGTAAATATCATCGAGGCTAGTGCGGCAATAGACATCGACATCGACGCCGTTTGATCCTGCGGCGCCGCATGCAATCAGCGGCGCGACAGAGGGGATAATGCCAATGCCGACAATCACCATATCGGCTGGTAAAACTTCACCATCAGCCAGCTTCACGCCGGTGACTTTGCCGTCTTCGCCCTCTATGGCTTCCACCACAGTTTCGAGCCGCAGATCAACGCCGTGCTCAATGTGCTCAGCCTGATAGAACACGCTCAAATCTTCGCCAGCGACCCGCGCCAAAACGCGCGGCAGAGCCTCTAGCAGAGTGACATTGCATTCCAATTTGCGCAGCACGGCGGCCGCTTCCAAGCCGATATATCCGCCGCCAATGATGACGGCTTTGTTCGCGCCTGCGTCCAATTGCGCCATGATCGCATCGACATCAGCGCGATTGCGCACAGAATGGACGTTTTTGTAGCCAGCTCCGGGGCAAGACAATCGGCGCGGATCGCCGCCGCCAGCCCAGATTAGCTTGCGGTAGCCGATTGTATTGCCGTCAGACAAAGTGACTTGATGTGACATCCAGTCGACTTCGGTGACTGCGGCGCCCAATTGCAGGGTAATGCCTTTGTCAGCCCAGAATTTCTCAGGGCGGATCATTATCCGCTCAAATGGCTTATCTCCGGCGAGATATTCCTTGGAAAGCGGCGGGCGCTCATAGGGCGGATTGCTGTCACGCCCCAGCATTAGGATTGTGTCCTCATGCCCCTGCTGGCGCAGAGCAATGGCAACTTGGGCGGCGGCGTGGCCTGTGCCCACAATGACGATATCAGCAGAATTCATAAGCACTTGCGTCGTCGTAAATGGCGCGAAGGTCAAGCGCAGTGGCGTAAATTATCCAAGGGTTGAGAAGCTTACCGCTCCAGCAAATTGCGCGCTTGGCTGGCGATTTGGGCCAGCATAGCGGGCGCAACGCGTGGCTGCGCTTCTGCGCGGGCGACCATGGCGCGGAACTGGCTAATGGCGAGTGCATTTTCCCCAGCCCATGCCTCCATTGCTTTGGCCGGATCAGATTTCCGCACTTTACCCCGAAGTAAACGTCGCAGGAAATCCAATCGCATATGCTGAAAATCGCGCGCCAATCCAGCGACGAGCAGACGCTCCCAGACATCAGAAGGCTCCATCAAAGAAGCCGTGCTTTGCGCCCAATCGAGGCCCAATTGGATGCCTAGCGCGCCGAAGGCCCCGGTTAGCTTCTTGGTCGGTATGCCGGCATCTTGCGCCAGTTTGGCAAGGCCAGCTGAGCCGTCCAATTCGAACAAATGCGCGACAGCATCGGCGACATTTTTGGGTGCGCCAGCGGCGAGAATTTCAGCATTCATAGTGGCGGATTGTTCGCGGGCTTGGCCGACCAAGAGGACTTCGCGGGCGCCGCTAAGCTCGCTCACACCGGCGCGCAATTCTGCGGCCAATTCCGACGGCGCACGCTTGCCAGCGCCCAGCCTTAATAAATCTGCTATTTGGCCTCGGACGGCGATGGCCACGCGCTCAAACAACATGATCCGTGTCGGCTCTGGCATTTCGGCGTTATCCAGCATCTGCCACACTGTGCCCATGTTGAACAATGCGTCTGCCGCCACAAAGGCGCTGGCAACGAAATCGAGCGGGACGCTTTCT
>JALZVZ010000312.1 GCA_023299945.1 Altererythrobacter sp.
ACAGACTGGGCAGCGGCGACGGCGTTTTCTATGCTTTGCTCGCTTGCATATGTGACGGTGCCGACATTGTCCGAGCAATCTTGCGGCGCGGTGATTGAATGCTGCTCAGCCGCTTCATCGGCTCCAATTGTTGGCGCGGCGGCCCATTGTTTCGCCGACAACTTGTCGAGCTTCGCCGTCAGCAATTCCATCGCCGGCCGGTCAGTTAGATCAACGCCGGCGCTGTTCGCTCGCGCACCAAAAATCGCAGCAGGCAAGGGGATTGTCGGATTGCGCTTGGGTTCTTTTGCTGACAATTCAGCCACGGGGTCGCCGGTCATATCGCTCACCGGCACTTCGCTATCGGCCATGCGGTTTACAAAGCTGGTGTTGGCCCCGTTTTCAAGCAAGCGGCGCACCAGATAGGCGAGCAATGCCTTATGCCCGCCAACAGGCGCATAGATACGGACCGGCGTGGGTGCATCACCTTCGATTGCGGCGAGGGCATCATAGACTTCCTCGCCCATGCCGTGGAGGCGTTGGTATTCAAACGGCAGACCAGCGGAGAGCGCCTTCACCGCCGCAATTGTATAAGCGTTATGCGTGGCAAAAGCAGGGCGGATCACGTCGCTATGCGCGAACAAGCGCGCGGCGCAGGCGAGGTAGGACACATCGGTGGCGCGCTTGCGGGTGAATACGGGATAGTCGGTGTATCCGCCGACTTGGCTGACCTTAATCTCGCTGTCCCAATAGGCCCCTTTGACGAGACGAACAAACAATGTGCGGCCATATTTGCGCGCCACTTCACCGACCCAATCGCACAGGGGCAAAGCGCGTTTTTGATAGGCTTGAAGCGCCATACCAAAGCCGCGCCATTCGCTGCCATCGGCTCGCTTGAACAGGCTATCATCAGCTACCAAGGCCTCGATAATATCGAGGCTCAGCTCAAGGCGTTCGGCTTCTTCGGCATCAATGGTGAAGTGAATATCGGCGTCGCTGGCCTTAATCGCCAAATCGCGCACCAAGGGCACCAAATCGCGGATCGCTTGGTCTGTATGAAGTTCATCATATTTGGGATGCAGCGCAGAGAGCTTTACCGAAATGCCGGGCGAGCGCGTGACCGTGTCCTCCTCGCTGCTGGCGGCTGCCTCCTTCGCCAAACGGGTCAGTGCATCGCCGTAGCTTTTGGCGTAGCGCGCCGCATCATCATAAGTCATCGCCGCCTCGCCCAGCATATCGAAACTGTGCGTGAGGCCCTTTTTGCGCTCTGGTTCAGCGCGTTTCAGCGCTTCTTCAATGTCGCGGCCAAACACGAATTGCCCGCCAAGGATGCGCATGGCTTGCAAGGTTGCAGTGCGGATTACCGGTTCACCCAGGCGGCCCATTGTGCGTTTTAAGGTTGCGCCCATGCCGCGCTGATGCGCCTCGGGTGGGTCGAGCACTTCGCCCGTCAACATCAGTGAAAACGTGGCTGCATTGACGAATGTGGAAGAGCTTTCGCCCAAATGTTCGCCCCATTCAATATCGCCAATCTTATCCTTGATCAGCAGGTCAGCGGTGGCGGCATCGGGCACGCGCAGCAACGCTTCGGCAAGGCACATCAGCGCGATACCTTCCTCTGTATCGAGGCCGAATTGCTGCAAAAATGCGTCGATCCCGCTGGCCTTTCGCGCCCGTGCCCCTTCGATCAATGCGGCGGCCAATTGCTTTGCTTCGCCATGGACTGCACTGGCCGGGGCGGCCTGTGCTAAGCGCTGCGCGATGAGCGCATTTTCATCAGCGCGATAATCAAATTGTAATGCTGAACGGTCGATCGGGGCAGACCGACGGGTCGAGGTAGCGTTGGTCAAGAGCAGCGACTCCAAGAAGCATGGGTTTCAATTCGTCGATCTGAACCCGGTTGCAATTGTAATCAAGTCTTGTGTTGATGGCCCTTATATAAGCAATCGCTTGGCCACCGCATCCAGTTTTGCCAGCAGCTTTGGGTCATGCTTGTCAGGGGCCGTAATCACCGCATCATCCAGCGCTGAATCAATCGGCGAGGGTACACGTTCAGGCGGCAAATTGGCGATAAACCGCGAGAGCATTTCGCGCGCCAATTGGCCGTTCACTTGCATCTGCGCGACGACCTCAGCCACATCGACAGAGTCGCCTTCGCGCCAGCAATCATAATCCGTTGCCATACCGATCAGCGCGTAGGGTAGCTCTGCCTCGCGCGCCAATTTAGCCTCTGGCATGGCGGTCATGCCGATAATGTCTGCGCCCCAAGCGCGGTACATATGGCTTTCTGCGCGGGTGGAAAATTGCGGACCTTCCATCGCGAGATAGGTCGCGCCAGTGGAGACTGTGCCGCGAGCCTCTGCAATCGCAGCGGCGGCCATTTTGGACAGGCGCGGGCAAGTGGGATCGGCCATCGAAACATGCGCGACGAAGCCGGTTCCAAAGAAGCTCGATGGGCGCCCCTTGGTTTGATCAATAAATTGGTCGGCAATCACAAAATCACCCGGAGCGATTTCTTCACGCAAGGAGCCCACCGCGCTAATCGAAAGAATGTCAGTGCAGCCGGCGCGCTTCAAAACATCAATATTGGCGCGCGCGTTCAAATCGCTGGGCGAGACTGCATGCCCGCGGCCATGGCGCGGCAGAAAGCGCAGACGGACCCCGTCCAACTCTCCGCATAAGACTTCATCCGATGGCGCGCCCCAGGGCGAATCTACAGCGATCCATTGCTCATTTTCTAGAGCTTCGAGGGAGTAAAGGCCCGATCCGCCAATAATTCCGATGGTCCATGGGCTGAGCATTTGTATCATTCCTTACGTTACGGCGAGAGTCACAGGCGCCCCTATAATAGCGCATTCGATAGGCGCAGAGGCGAAATCAATCGGCTATTGACCCTGCAAGTCCAATCATAAGAAGATGATTGCCTTTCCCGCGCGTTCAGTCCACCAAAATGCGCAACTACAAACCCAACGCCCTGTCAAAGGCGTATCTTTAATACGGAGAGTTTCCCATGGCGAAGCAGTTTAAGAACCTGATCAACGGTAAGATGGTAGATAATGGCGAATGGCTCGACGTGGTCAATCCTGCCACTGAAGAAGTCATCGGCCAAGTGCCCGCATGCGGCGCCGCTGATCTCGACGCCGCTGTAATCGCTGCACGCACTGCTTTTGAAACGTGGAAGCATACGTCTTTTGACGAGCGCCGTGCTGCTATCAATGCGATCTCAAAGGCCATTACTGACAATTCTGACGAGCTTTTCCGTCTGCTCACATCAGAGCAAGGCAAGCCGCATCAGCAAGCCCAAGGCGAGATTGCTGGCGCAGCCTATATGGCGGCAGCGCAAGCAAAGCTCGATCTGGATGATGAGCTTGTTCAAGATGATGAGAAAGAATCTATCCGCACTCGCCGCATTCCGGTTGGGGTTGTTGGCGGCATTGTTCCTTGGAACTTCCCAGTATCGATGGCGATCCAAAAAATTGTACCGGCCATGCTTT
>JALZVZ010000313.1 GCA_023299945.1 Altererythrobacter sp.
GAGGCAAAACAAACTAAGCCGCCTCAGCAACCTCAACATATTCCGGATAGAAATTCGGCTCGCGCGTTGACCAGCCCGGCGCGGTGGCGGCGGCTTCGCTCAAACTTTGTAGCAGAGTTTTGCGGTGGTCGGGGCGGATTTGCGGTAGGGCGGCGGCCGAGCAAAATACGCTTGGCAACCATGGGCGCACATCGGCTCCCAGCAGGCGTTCGTAGAGAAAGCGAAAGGCGGAGAAGCTGGTGAGTTTCTCTTGGCCCAGATCAAATGCGGCAATGCGCATCAGGCGGCCAACAAAGACGGTTATAGGCTCCAACGTGTCATCCTGAGGGATGACATCGCGAAGGGCTTTGAGCTCTTGATAGGCGATATATTGCCGGCGGATTTCGGTGTTCTCATCCTCATCCCGCGCCCATAGTTTGAAGGCATCGTGACGGCCCAAACCAATGTCGAGCGCGCGCTTGATGTAGCGCTGTTCGCCCGCCTCAAAGCTTGCAAACTCACGCATTTCATTGATGCTCATCGATGCCGTGCCCGCCATTGCCATATCCTGTTTTATCCTTCTGCTGTCCATTTCGGCCAAGCCGTGGACGTGAAGGGTTTATGGCGCAGTCTGGTTAATAACGCGTAAGGATTGATCGCTGGTTTCGCGGAAGTTTCGACAGGAAACAGCGCAGGTTTTGGTAAGTTTTGGGTTCAAAAAACGGCCCAAAAAACAAAGAGGCCAGATGAAGCCAATCAAGGCCAAAGGTGAGATCAGGCGTAAACGCGCTTAGATGCGGCTAGATCAAGCCCGCCAAAGGGCTAGACGGATCGGCGTACATGCGGCGCCCCATCCGGCCCGCCAAATAGGCCTCGCGGCCAGCTTGAACAGACAATTTCATCGCGCCTGCCATGCGGATCGGATCCTTTGCCTCTGCAATGGCAGTGTTCATCAAAATCCCGTCACAGCCAAGCTCCATGCCAACCGCAGCATCGCTGGCGGTTCCAACACCGGCATCGACCAGAACGGGCACGCTCGCCCCTTCGACGATTAAGCGGATGGTGACTTGGTTTTGGATACCAAGACCCGATCCAATTGGCGCGCCCAAAGGCATAACCGCAACCGCGCCCGCATCTTCCAATTGCTTGGCAGCGATCGGATCATCGACGCAATAAACCATCGGTTTAAAGCCTTCATTCGCCAGAGTTTCGCAGGCACGGATCGTCTCAACCATATTCGGGTAAAGCGTGCGGGCCTCGCCAAGAACTTCCAGCTTCACCAAATCCCAGCCGCCCGCCTCGCGCGCCAATCGCAGGGTGCGGATTGCATCCTCTGCGGTGAAGCAGCCTGCGGTATTGGGCAGATATGTGTATTTCTTGGGATCAATAAAATCGGTCAGCATCGGCGCTTTAGGATCGGTAACATTGACGCGGCGCACCGCGACCGTGATCATTTCTGCGCCCGATGCCTCGAGAGCGGCGGCGTTTTGTTCGAAATCTTTATATTTGCCCGTGCCGACAATCAGACGCGATGTGAAGGTGTGCCCAGCAACCGACCAAGTGTCAGCCTTATGATCGCCGCCTCCGACGAAATGCACAATCTCCAGCGTGTCGCCATCGCCCAGCGCCGCTTCTGCCAAAGTCGAGCGCGGGATAATTTCGCCATTGCGTTCCACCGCAACTTTCGCCGGATCAAGCTCCAACTCTGCGGCGAGCGCAGCAATCGTGGCGGCAGAGGTTTGGCGTGTATCGCCGTTTACAGTGATGGATTTCATATCGGTCATAGGCCGCCGACATAAAGCTCAGGGGCGGTGATGCAAGTGGCCTTTTGTGCAGCCTTTCGGGCAAGCCGCAGATTGGGATGCGCGGCTGCCTCTTAGATTGAGGAAATGGCCGATCGCCACAAGGCTTACACCAATCACAGTCAGCACCGCCTCACGGTAGTCATGCGGCATAGCGAGCGCTCCACCCATAAAGCTAAGGCCGGTCATGGCGACAACAAAGGGTGCAGCCCTGCGGTGAGTGAGAGCGCCCCATCCAATCGCAACAGCGGCGACGATAAGCGCCAACACGAGGCCATATTCATGGATTTCTGGAGCAAGCAGGAACTGGCTTCCCAAACCCAGGGCAGAAACCAGCACAATCGAAAGGATGCAATGGACCAAGCAAAGGCTGGATATAATCAGCCCTGCACGATCAAAGCGCCCAATAATGGAGGCGCGACTCGGAGTGTTGCGGTCTTGCATTTCACCGATCCATGTATGTTATAGTGTTACATGTTGCAAGGGTTGCATAGCATCTTGCGGCAAAGATACTTGCACTTTGTCCAGTGCAGGCACATTTAGCGCGGCATAATGAGCACGGCTTCTCCCTCCCTTTCGCACGGCAATGCACGCCCTATGGCGCTGGCCAATTGGCTTTATATTGTCGCGGCCATGGTGGTCCTGATTGTCTTTATCGGCGGGATTACGCGGCTAACCGAAAGCGGGCTGTCGATCACGCGCTGGGAATTGGTGGCAGGGATTTTGCCGCCATTGACCGATGCGGCGTGGCAGGCTGAGTTCGATCTCTATCGCCAAACGGCTGAATATAAGTTTGAAAGCGGTCCGGCAGGCATGGATTTGGCGATGTTCAAATTCATCTATTTTTGGGAATGGTTCCACCGCATTTTGGGCCGGCTGATCGGTGTGGTCTATGCTTTGCCGCTCGCTTGGTTCTGGATCAAGGGCGCGATCCCCAGTGGATATAAATTGCGGCTTTTCGCGATGATGGCGTTGATCGGTCTGCAAGGCGCACTGGGTTGGTATATGGTGTCATCAGGCGTGGGCGATGATGTCACCTTAACCGATGTCAGCCACTTCCGCCTTTCCGCCCATTTACTCACCGCTCTGTTCCTTCTGGCTGGGCTAGTGTGGACCGCGCTGGATTTACGCAAATTAGCGAAGGACCCCGATGCGAAATCGGCGAACATGACCGGCATTGGTGTATTGGTGGCGTTGATAGTTTTCATGCAAATGCTGCTGGGTGCGTGGGTCGCCGGGCTAAATGCGGGCCATGCCTCTTATGAATGGCCATTGATGCAAGGGCGCTTTGTGCCGGAATTTGACGACCACAAGGGAATGTTCTGGGCCGTCACCCATGATCCTTATCTGTTGCATTTCCTCCACCGATGGTGGGCATGGGTCGCCGTGGCAGCGCTGATAGTGCTGGGCCGCAGGGTTCGCGCAGCGGATCGGCGTGCATCGATTGCTTTGCATAGTGCATTTGGCATTCAAATCCTGCTCGGCATTGCCACGGTGCTGAGCGAAGTATCACTATGGATTGCGGTGATGCACCAATTGGTGGGCGCTTTATTGGTGATCGCTCTTGCTTGGTGTCTGCATGTTGATGGACAGGCAAATCGCCGATTGGCCCACAAATAATCCTAGGAACAAAGCAGCATAATCAGCGTTTATACGGTTGATTGGATTGTGAATGCGGGCTGAGACAGACGGTTTCATTCACTAAAGCGTGTTCGAATTTCTAGGGACTTAAGACTAAATGGTTGGACTTTCATCCCGCAGGACCGTGCTACAGGGTACCATTTTGGGGGTTGCTGCTTTGCCTCTGCCCGGTGCTTTTGCCGCGGCACAAGCCAGCGCGCTGCGCATACCAGCTGGGC
>JALZVZ010000314.1 GCA_023299945.1 Altererythrobacter sp.
AGGCAAATGCCCAATCACTAGAAGGGGTCAGCGCATGATTGTTGAAGGTTCCGCATGGGTGTTTGGCGATGGGATCGACACAGACGTGCTTGCGCCTGGATATGCCATGAAAAAATCGCCCGAGGGGCTGGCGCAGCATTGCCTTGAGGCCATCAATCCTGATTTTGCAAAGCTGGTGAAGCCTGGCGACATTGTAGTGGCAGGTGCCAATTTTGGCCTTGGGTCAAGCCGCGAGCAGGCCGCGATGGCGCTTGCCACATTGGGCGTTGGCGCTGTTTTGGCAAAATCCTTTGCACGGATTTTCTACCGGAATGCAATCAACATCGGACTGCCGGTTGTCGCGATCGATTTGACCGGCGAAGTCGCAGCAGGAGAATTACTGCGACTGGATCTTGAACAAGGTGTCTTAGCCCAGCAAAAGGACGGGTTCGAACATAAATTGCAGCCCATGCCTTCCCATATCATCGACATATTGAGTGCGGGCGGATTGATGGCCCAACTTAAACAAAAGATGGGCCGGTAAATGTCATTAAGACAATCTCTTGTCGGAACTGACGTGGTGCTCGCACCCGGAGTTTATGATGCACTCACCGCGCTATTGGCGCAGCAAGCAGGCTTCTCAGCTGCCTATATCTCAGGCGCTTCGATCTCTTATACCATGCTGGGCCGGCCTGACCTGGGCTTTGTTAGCCTATCGCAATTGGCAGAAGCGGTTGAGCGCATGCGCCAGCGAGTTGAAATTGACCTGATTGTGGATGCAGACACTGGCTTTGGAAATGCGCTGAATGTAGCGCACAGTGTCAAAATGTTGGAACGGGCCGGTGCCAACGCGATCCAGCTTGAAGATCAAGAAATGCCCAAAAGATGCGGTCATTTGGCTGGAAAACAGCTTGTGAGCACGCAAGAAATGGTCGGCAAGGTAAAAGCTGCAATCGATGCAAGGGCCAATGCCGACACGCTGATTATCGCGCGGACCGATGGTTTAGCAGTGGAAGGGTTGGATGCAGCCATCGACCGGGCCACTGCCTATAAGGATGCTGGCGCCGATATATTGTTTATCGAAGCGCCTAAAACAGGCGAGGACCTGGCCAAAATTGGCAAGCATTTCGCCGGTTCAATCCCGCTATTGGCCAATATGGTGGATGGCGGTGATCCGGCCGTGCACAATGCAAATGCCCTATATCAGGCGGGCTTTTCGCTAATAATTACCGCAGGCAGTCTTGCACGCGCAACCAGTTTCGCCGCAGAGCAACTATTTAAGGCATTGCGCGAAGACGGATCGACTGCGGCCTGCAATAGTCAAATGCTAAGCTTTGCTGGCCTTAACCAGCGCATTGGTTTGCCAGAAATGTTAAAGCAAAGCGAAATTTATGGACCTTCGGGTACTGGTAAGTGACAATAGGTTGAAGAGCGACAATGAAAGATCCCAAACTCTATGGACACTGGCCCTATCGCGGCCGCCCCAAGGTCACTTGGCCTGGCGGCAAGAAAATGGCCTTTTGGGTTGCGCCCAATATTGAGTTTTACGAGCTAAACCCTCCGAAAAACCCGCATCGCAGCCCATGGCCGCGTCCCAATCCTGATATCGTAAATTACGCCTATCGTGATCACGGTAACCGGGTCGGCAATTGGCGCTTGATAGAGGCGATGGAGAAATACAACATTCCCGGCACAGTCAGCCTGTCGGTGGCAATGTGCGATCACTTTCCCGATATGATCGAGCAAGTGAACGCACTTGGCTGGGAATTTTTCTCGCATGGCGCATACAACACGCGGTACATTTACGGGATGGATAAAGAGCAGGAGCGCGAGACGCTCCAACATGCCATCGATACCGTAAAAGCCGCCACAGGCCAGCAGGTTCGCGGCTATCTTGCCCCTGCCCTAACCCATAGCGTTCATACAATTGAACTGCTCGCCGAACTTGGCTTCACCTATTCCTGCGACCTGTTTCAGGATGACCAGCCCCAACCCCTCAACGTACCTGGCAGTCCGCTGGTTTCAATGCCATATTCGTTAGAAGTGAACGATCATTACGCTTACAATGTGTTTGGCCAATCGCCCCAGCAATATACCGATGTGTTGAAACGCCAGTTTGACACTTTGCTCGAAGAAGGCGGCACTTCAGGCACGGTGATGTGCATCCCGATTCATGCCTATCTCGTTGGCCGGTCACACCGGATGGGGCCATTTGAAGAAATCCTGCGCTATGCCGAGCAGCATAAGGATGACATCTGGATTGCCCGCGCAGGCGATATCGCCGAGCATTATTTGGAACATCATTATGATGAGGCCAAAGCCCATATCGCGAACTTCGGAGGTTCAGATGACGCTTGATCCTGAATTCCTAAAATACCCCATGCGCCGCAAAGGCATGGACCATGATTTGTATCCAGCAGCGAACCTTTTCGAGCAGCCCAAGGTTACTTGGGCGGGCGGCAAAAAGATCGCGCTGTGGGTCACTGTTGCAGCAGAGTTCTTCCCGCTCACCCCCAATGAGGGCGGGTTTCGCGCAGCCGGGCATATGGCAACGCCCTTTCCCGATTACCGCACCTTTACCACCCGCGACTATGGCAATCGCGTAGCGATTTACCGATTGATGGATGCCTTGGCTAAGGCCGGTGTCAATGTCACAGCATTCACCAACAGCGCGTTGATTGAACGCACGCCGGCGCTGATCGATGATATTCAAGCGGCGGGCTGGGAAATCGCGGCGCTGGGCGAGGATATGAACGCTGTTCATTATGGCGGGTTGGACACCGCGCTTGAACAACAGCAGATCGAGACTTGCCTGTCCGCTTGGGCAGATCGGGGCGTAACACCAAAAGGGTGGATGTCACCGGGCAGAGGGCAAAGCGATGTGACCCTTAGCTTGCTGAAACAAGCCGGGGTGGAATGGACCGCGGATTGGGGCAATGACGATATGCCCTTCCTGATGAATGATGGTCCAATCGCAATGCCATATACCGACGAGATGGAGGACCGAAAGTGCCTCACCGCGCTGGGCCAAGATGAGAATATTTGGTCACAGCAAATCATTGGTGCGGCTGATCTGTTGTCTAAGGAGGCTGACACGTATGGCGGGCGCATCTTGCATTTGGCACTGACGCCCTATGTCATTGGTCAGCCATTTAGGATCAAATTCTTGCGCGACTTGCTGAAGCAGTTGATGACGCGCGATGACATCTGGAGCGCGACGGGATCGCAGATTTGCACCGCCTGGCAGAATAACACGAAGGCCTAAGTTTGGATCCGTGTCTTGGCCGATTAATCAATCGCATGCGATGCGGGTAAGACCAAGGTGTATTCATATCGGTCCGGCCTGAAATACATTGTCGTGTGCTGCACAGGCTGCATGCTTTGGGTTTTGAAGACGCGCACAACTTTCAGCACCGGATCCCCAAGGTTCAAGTCAAGATTGGCCGCAATTTGTTTGTCCGCAGATGTCGCCGTCATGCGCTGAAATGCTTCGTGAGGGGCGTGCCCGACATTGATCAGCAATTGCAGCAAAGACGTTTGTTCAGCGCCATTGGCAGGGAATTTGTCGGCCACCTCAGAAGGTATATACGAGATGGAGTAGACATAAGGCTCTCCATCCATCAGCCGCCGGCGGAAAACCTCATAAGCCTCTTCATTGTCCCCCAACCCCAAATCATCTGCGATCTGAGGTGAAGGCATGGTTTTGCCCGCCCTCAGTAGGTCTACCTTTGTCTGGTCAACCACATCGAGCAAGTCTTTCATCATCTCGCCAAAATCGGCTCGCACCAAACCGATCGACTTATGCGCATTGACGACTGTTCCGCGCCCGCGATGACGGCTAATCAGGCCTTCGACCGCTAGTTCGGAAAGCGCGCGCTTTATCGTAATCCTCGACACGCCCAAAGTATCACATAGCGCTGCCTCGCTCGGCAATTGATCGCCGGAGGCCCAGGTTCCGTCGCTGATGGCATGCCGCAGTAAAGTGTATGCCTGGTGGTATAGCGGTATCGGCAGGTTGGGATCGAGTTTTTGATCCACGCCAATGGATTTCCCGCGTTGGCTGGACGATGACGGCATTTGCTTAAAACCCTTGCGGCCGATGGGACGATTTACACCGTTTCGACTATAGCGCCGCAATCAGGCAATCGCCAAGCCCGCGCCCGCAAAAATGCACCTTTGAGTTTTCTAGGCTTTGAGGCCAGCGTCCGGTGTGTCTTCAATCTTCTGTTCGGTCAAATTATAGAAGATCAAACCAATGAACATCAACAAGCTGCAAACACCCGGTATCCATGCCATGCCCAATGTTATCGCAAACAAGGCCGAGTCTGATTGGATGACATCGCGCGGCAGAGAGTTGTCGAACCCATAAACGGACAGCAATATCCCGATCAAAGCCGGCCCAGCTGCATACATCGTTTTTTCAAGAAAGCTGAAAGCGGCAGAGGCAACACCCTCCCGGCGAAGGCCACTAATTCTGCGATCATATTCGACAACATCAAGGATCATCGATTGCCCACAAATCACGATCCCACTGATGGTACCACCCAGCGCCGCCGCGCGCAGATAAAACACCCAATCAACCTCAGTCGGCGATGCAATAGCCCAGCTCATGAACGCCAGCGCCTGCAAGACAAGGCCGAACATAAACACTTCGCGCTTACCAAACCGTTTGATCAGCCTGAGCCAAAACGGAATGCTAATGATCGATGCACCCATGTAGAAAAGGCCGAAGGGAAGCAGCGCCTCCTCGCCCTTTTGCAAGACCTGCACAAAGAAAAACAGGATCGAGGTTCCGCCAACAGCCAACTGCAAAAATTGGACGATCTTAATCCCACCAAGCACCATGAAAGGGCGGTTTATCAGGAAGAACCGTACCTGCTCCATAAACGGCACTTTGACCAACTCGATGGTCTTGATAAAGCGTGCCTTGCGCGTGCCAATAACGCAGAGCATCATGGTGGCGAATACCACGCCTGCCAAGAACCAACCAACCGTGCCATAGGCGGCCTCATCTCCGCCCATTTTGCCCGCTATCAGACCAGCGATTGCGCCGCCAGTGAACGTTCCAAACACCATAAACAATGCGCGGTAAGACATGATCGTCGAACGCTCTGAATAGTCGTCTGTCATGTCTGCAGGCATCGCGAGGTAGGGGACATTGAAAGTCGTGAGCGCCAATGCAAAGAACAGCAAAGCAAATTCGATATAGGCAGCTTGCCAAAATGTGCTGCTGAATTCAGGCAAATTGAACAACAACACCATCGCTGTGCCGCATAGAAAACTTGATCCGAACAAATAAGGCCGTCTTCGCCCCCAACGCGTGTTGGTGCGGTCGCTAATCCATCCCATAAGCGGGTCTGTCACGACGTCAAAAATTTTGGAGACAAAGATTAACAAGCCGGCAAGAGCTGGCGCGACCCCAATCACACTAACCAGAAAAAACAGGTAAAGCGTCGTCACACTGTTGATCATTGTGAGCGTGCCAAAGGTGCCAAAGCCCCAAGACATATGGATAGGATTGGGTAGATATTTCTTGATCATGTACCCGTTAAAACTCCATCGCGCTCGAGGCTTTGTAGCCCAGCTTAGACACTCACAATTCGTGCACAAATCAATACACTGATCGGCTTAGGCGGGTTTGACTGCCTTGATTGACCCGGTGCCCCAAACAGCAGGCCGCAGTGTTTCATCAACCACAAAACCTGCCTTGCGGTTGAGAGCAGCAAAATCCCGTGCCTCAAAAGCATCGCGCCATACTTCATTATTGATAGCGCGGTCATTGAATGCCCAGAACTTCGTTTTCGCTGTTGTTTTAGGAGCCTGTTTGCCTGTCGCATGATCGATGGGATAAAACACACCGCCGGGCCGCAAGATACGAAATGCCTCGGCGATCACATTATCGGTCGCGGCTGCATCAATCTCATGGTGGAGAATGTTCGAGGCGATCACATCGAAATGGTTGTCCGGATAGCCAGTGTCTTCTGCATTGCGCTGGGCGAAGGTACAATCAAGCCCCAAATCAATAGCGCGCTTGTGAGAAAAACGAACCATCGGCCCGGCAATATCAATGCCGGTTACATCAGCGTCGGGTAGACGATTTTTCAAACCATAGGCAAGCCGACCCGTGCCGCAGCCCATATCCAGCACGCGCTCCACTTTGCCATCGTCGGGCAACGGAACAGCGTTCGCCATCTGGGCGATGCGTTGATCTTGAATATTGCTGCCGAACAGGGCTTCGTACAAGATATTGCCGTAGTGATAGTTCACATAGCCAGCCAAGGGATTGCCGACATAGCCACCTTTTTGCAGATGGATTTCATGCTTTGCATAGGCCGGCATATTCATATTCGGATTTAGCTCAATCCGGTCTGGGTATTGCGCTTCTGCCGCTTCCATTTCGGCAAAGTAACGATCAGCCTCCAACCCAAGCGAAGCCTCAAGACCGCCCAGCATCAAATGCTGATTACTCAGCCAAGTGCGCATACGCATGGCCATCACGGGGTCCGAACGGATTTCATCCAGCAAGGGAATGAGATCAACATCCGCGTCTGGATCGACGCCTTTTTCTCGAAGAAGGCCGTCCAAACGCGCCGAAGACACTTTCTCAAAGTCATTGATTGACCAGCCAAGAAAGCCCGCATGAAAATCCATCCGCCCTGCCACATCGGCATTGGGCATCAGTTCCGCGGCCTTTTTCGCAGATCCCGATTTTGCAAGAGTAGCAGCCTGCGTCTTTTCCGAAACTTCAGAGGCGGCTTTCGCTTTGTTCGAGCCGAACAGCCAAGCAAATGCCGAACTATAAGCGGCGGTCGATAAAACAGTGCGACGATTAATCATGCCTCACCCCTCCTGCCGCAGGCTATCCATGCCCGGTCCATATTTCGTTTGCGCCTTGCCTGATTGTTCGAGCGATCCGTAAACCCGGCGGATAAATTGATCCCGCTCAGTTCGCCAAGCGGTCACCTCTTCATCGGTGGGCTGGTACTGATTGATCTTATCAAGCGACACGCCCTGCTCTTTTAGTACAGATTCTAGCACTTTAATTCGGCGCTGCGCGCTCCACACTTCAGAACCCATCGCCACAAAACTGGTAACCAGTGCATCCATCGCTGGATGATCAAAAAATACAGCACGCTCAACCTCATAGGCTAAGGAATCGGTGGTGTGGTTTTCTCGGTTATTGTCTTTGGTTGGCATCGAATGACTCCGTGTGAAGAGGCTATTTTAAACTTGCGGCAATGCTACACGCGCCAGCCGACCGGTCCAATACAAGATGCCTATTAGGCCATTGATGCAATCTTTTTCAAAGCCCTCAACTCAAGCCTTCGAATGCAGTTGATTCAGCCTCAAAATACTCTCTGAAATCGTCCAGAGCCAATAGAACTTTTTCCAAAGCTGGCTCTTCTGGATCATCCACATCAGCAATAATCGCCAACTCCAAAGGCTCTTGCGGGTCTGGAAGAGGGTAGACAGAGGTGCCCGCCGGAATTGAAAGTATCCCCATTACGTGGCTGGGGGCAATTCCAACCAGACCATTGCGGCGAACCGCCTGAAGCATTGTCAGCCAGCAATCTGTTTCCAGCGACACATCGGGATTTTCGCAATGCTCCGCGAGGCAGGCATCGATCAAGGCTCTGCCGGGAACATTTTCCGTTGGCAAGCACAGCTCTTGCCCCGACAAATCCGCCCATGACAAACTGGAGGGCAGCCCCACGCCAACCGAGCCATATTTAAACGCGACATAACTTTCTGTGGTCAGCGGAAATGCCCGGAACTGCTGACCTTCAATCGCCGAGGTATAGGAAATCCCAAGGTTGAGGTTTTTCTGCGACACCCGCCGCGCAACCTCAGCAGCAGAAAGCGTCTGAATATCGGTCGAGATAGGAATATCTTGAAGGCGCATAAAAGACAGCAGCAAAGAAGCCAGGGGAGAGGCCGAGGGCACAATGCCCACCGAAATCACGCCCTCGCCAGCCTGCCTGATTCTGGAGAAATCCTGCTTCAAAGCGTCGCAATCATTCAGTACGACATTCGCCCAATCCACAACCCGATCGCCAAACCGCGTTAGCCCGCGAAAACGATGATCACGGATCACCAGAGGGACACCAAATTCATCCTCAAGCTGACGAATTCGGGCTGAAAGCGTTGGCTGCGTCACAAAGCACTTGTCAGCAGCGCGAGCAAAATGATGCTCCTTGGCCAAGGTGACGAGATATTTAAGTTGACGTAAATCCACGGCTTTTTCCCTCAAATTTGGCAGATTTCCGGCTTTTGAAATCCTGTCAAAGAAACGCACCCCGGCTCAGCTTATCGAGTTTCCAAACCGTAGCATATAGGCAAAAATGGTGTTTTGATTGAGCAAACGAGCCCCGTACCTTCAGAAAGTTCATAAACCCAAAAGCCAGACTCAAAAACAAAGACCCTCCCAACGCAGCTTTATGTCAAACCACTCTGAGCCTTTCTTAGCCAAGGCTCACCTAGGCTAAACAGCCTTGGTGTCGCGCTTCAAGCGCTCAAGCTCTTCTGTAACGATACGCATCACTCGCCCCAGATAGGCCGAACGGCGTATGTCACGCTCTTTCTCGACCTCTTCAGTTAGCTCAAAGGCCTCAACATTCTCTGCTGTTGGCCAAATCTTATCAGCCGCCAGTTTTTCATGCGTATCCACCCGATCCTGCAAGACAGAAACCTCGCCAGTTAAAGCCATGACCATCGCCAGAACTTTGTCGACACTTGGGTCATCGAAGAAATATGGCCGCCGGCCCTTTGCAACCTTGGGGCGTTCCTGCGCTTCTATCGACATTGTTTTGGCCTTTCTGTTCGATCCGCTACCTTATAGCGATTTTCAACCTGATATATGCCGCAACAGTAACCGCATTGCGGTGGGCCAACAATCAGATCCTTGTTAGATTGATTCTATGGCTTGATTAGGCTTATCTATTTGAAATTCTATCGCCCTGAGTGCTCAAGGTAGTCACTGGCCTCACATTTTTTCCAGTGCTTGCCCCAGTGACTGCCTAGGCTTTGGGCGGTCACACAAAGGGGCGCAGAGTTTTCTCGAGAGGATTTGGCAATGCCGCTGCTCCCTGTATTAGATATCGAAAGCAGGCCCATTATCGGCCTCTCGACCAAGAAACTCATAACCCGGTTGCCGAGCATTCTTCTATTCGCAACGATCTTGATATTTGCTGGCTCCTTCGGCCACGCGGCCCCTCAAAATACCGATGCTGGCTGGCCCTCGTTTGGCGGACCAGAAAGCGGGGGCCAATATTCCGCTGCTGCCGCGGTCGATGCATCGAATGTCGATCAGTTGGTCAGGGCATGGACGGTCAACACCGGTGATCTTGTCGATGCATCTCCTTTTGATGGGGGCACTTCGTTCCAAGCGACCCCTATTCTTTGGAACAAACACCTCTTTGTCTGCACACCCCTTAACCGGGTGATCGCATTGGATGCGCGAACGGGGACACAAAGCTGGACCTTTGACGCTCATGATCATCTGCCTGCGGAAATGCCCCGTATTGCTGGCAATTGCCGCGGTGTCGCAATTGCGGTTGATGATGGAGCGGAGACGTCGGCAGAGGCCTGCGCGGCACGAATCTATCGCGGCGATGTGTTCGGTAATTTTTATGCCATCGACGCAAAAACGGGCAAGCCATGCCCTGATTTTGGTCGCGGCGGCATGATCAATGTCAACGATTTTGAGAACCTTGGCCGCACTGGCCTGTTCCTCACATCCCCTCCTGCGATTTACGAGGATCTTGTGATTCTGGGTTCTGGCGTTGGCGACAATATGTTCGCCGATGCCGATGATGGTATCGTCAGAGCGCTAGACTCCAAAACCGGCGAGATGGTTTGGGAGTTCAATCCAATCCCGCCGGAACTGAGCGAGCGAACCGGCGGCGCGAATGTCTGGTCAATGCTGTCGGTGGATGCAGACAATGGGCTGGTGTTCTTGCCGACCTCCAGCCCCAGCGTCGATCCCTATGGCGGCGCCCGCAAAACAGAAATTCCCTATGCCAATGCGGTTGTTGCCTTGGATGCCAAAACTGGAAAAGTTGCCTGGCACCAGCAATTGGTTCGCCACGATCTGTTTGATTATGATGTGCCCTCGCAACCGATCCTAAGCGAGCTTTCGATTGATGGAGAACCCGTTCCGGTTGTTATCCAAATCACAAAAACGGGTTTTGTGTTCGTATTCGACCGAATAACTGGCGCACCCATCTTCCCGCTTAAGGATATTGCTGTCCCCGCCAGCGACATTCCCGGCGAATTTGCTTCTCCGGTTCAGCGGGTGCCAACCACGCCAGAACCGTTTTCCCGCCAGACAATGTCGCGCAAAGATGTTTGGGGATTGACCCCAATTGACAAGGAAAGCTGCCTTTCTCAATTTGATGAGCTGCGCAATGAAGGCCTGTTCACACCGCCTAGCCTGAAGGGCACTTTGCAAATGCCCTCGGCCTTGGGTGGAGGCAATTGGGGCGGCGCCTCTTATGATTCCTCGCGCAACCTGTTGATCGTGAAGTCGCAAAACCTTGCCAGCATTATCAAATTGGTTCCCGCTGACCCCAAACAAGAACGCGAGCTTGGCTCTCCTCTTGAATTTCTACAAAAGCCGCTGAACGAGACACCATACCGGCTTGATGGGGAGTTCTTTGTTTCTTCATGGGGTGTTCCATGCACGCCCCCACCTTGGGGCGAGTTGGTGGCGATTGATCTGTCAAAAGGAAAGCAGGTTTGGAAGAAGCCATTAGGTCAGATCCCGTTTGGGCCGTTCCATCTCTCTGACGAATGGGGCTCTCCCAATGTGGGAGGTCCGATGATGACCGCTGGAGGGCTGGTGTTTATCGGCGCTGGTATGGACAATTCATTTCGCGCAATCGACGTGACCTCCGGCAAAGAATTATGGCTGGATGATGATTTGCCTGCTCCGGTAAACTCTGTGCCTATGACCTATGAAATTGACGGCGAACAATTTGTCGTAGTTACAGCAGGCGGCAATGCGCTTTTGGGGACTGACCTGTCCGACACAATAATCGCCTACCGGATTGGCGAAAAAGATCGGTGGTATATCCGATTGTTAACAGCGCTTGGTATTGTTTGAACAAAGCATGGATACAGATATGATGAAAAGACCCAGATTTGCAGCATCAACAATTGCTGCGCTTTGCTTGATTGCCACCGGTTGCTCAAATCCCGAGCAAGAAGAAAGCGGTTCAGAGCCAAACACCGAAACCGCAGTATCGCAACCAGCCAATTTGACGGGTGATGCGGCCGCGGGCAAAATTGCGTTCAACCAATGCCTAAGCTGTCATTCTGTGGAACAAGACCAACACCTAATGGGCCCCTCGCTTGCCGGTA
The DNA here is from genome assembly GCA_023299945.1 of Altererythrobacter sp. Lineage (GTDB taxonomy): Bacteria > Pseudomonadota > Alphaproteobacteria > Sphingomonadales > Sphingomonadaceae > Erythrobacter. The sequence goes on from JALZVZ010000314.1 coordinate 11,341, forward strand.
TTGTCGGCGCACCTGCGGGCAAATCTGTGGGCTTCAATCATTCGCCCGGCAGCACCAACAGCAACATTATTTGGACACAGGCCAACCTGAATAAGTTCTTGGAAAAACCACGCAGTGTAATCCCTGGCACTATGATGGCATTTCCCGGCGTGCCTGACCCCCAAGATCGCGCCGATATCATTGCCTACCTCAAGGCGCCAGAATGAGCGGACAGGTGACATCTCAATGAGCGCCGCCTCCGAGCTTCGCAAACAGCTATCGGGTGAGAAAATTCTTGTCGCGCCTGGAATTTATGATGCTTTCAGCGCGCTCAGCGCAGAAACAGCCGGATTTAAAGCCGTGTTCGTTTCTGGCTCAGCTCTTGCCGCAACCCACCTGGCGCGCCCAGATATCGGCCTGTTGACAGCCAGTGAAACTTGCGAAATTGTCGCGCGAATTAACGAGCGGATATCCATTCCTACCTTCGTTGACGCAGACCAAGGTTTTGGCAACGGCTACAATGTTGCGCGCACGGTTAAAGCGCTTGAACGAGCAGGCGCTGCTGCGATCCAGATCGAAGATCAGCAGGAAGTGAAACCTGATACGGCGCCTTTGTCCCGGCCGCTGATATCCGCAGCGGCCATGGCTGATAAAATCAAGGTGGCCCGCGATAGTCTGATCGATCAAGATGTCATCATCAGCGCGCGCACCGATGCGATGAGCAGCGAGGGGTTTGATGCCGCAATGGAACGGGCCAACATCTATGTTGAGGCTGGCGCCGATATGATCTTTGTAGAAACGCTCACACGGCGCGCTCAAATGGAAAAGCTGGTAAGCCAATTGGGCGCGCAGGTGCCGCTGCTTCACAATTTGCTCCGCCCCACTGACGAGGTCACTGATGCCCAGACGGCGCAAGAGATTGGCTACAGCGTGGCGCTATTCCCCGGCACAGTATTGACCAGTGTGGGCCAAGCATTGGAAAACGCGTTGGCCGGACTGCATGGCAATCCAGAACTGAACGCAGAGGCTGCGAGCAAAGACCGCATCGGAGCCAAAGCATTTCTAAGCAAGCAAGGATAGGAGGCAAAGAGCGATGCGAGCTGATGCGTAATTCCGGCCCCATAGCTGTTCCGGTCACAGGCGGCACGCTTGCGGCATGGGACGTGGGCGAAGGAGAGCCCCTCATGCTCATATCAGGGTTAGGCGGGCGCGCTGCCTTTTGGGCAAACATCGCCCCAAAATTGGCGAAGTCTTATCGCGTCATAACCCATGATCACCGTGGCACTGGATCAAGCTCGCCCGACAAAATCGACTATTCTATATCACAGATGGCAGATGACGTGATCGCATTGATGGACGCTTTAGGGGTCCAGCGGACGAACCTTGTGGGCCATTCCACTGGCGGCGCGATCGCGCAATATTTGGCGCTGCATCACCCCCAACGGCTAAGCAGTATCATTCTAAGCGCTACTTGGGCTGGCCCGTCACCATATTTTATAAACCTGTTTAAGCAACGCCGCTCCATCCTGAGCACTTTGGGTGCAAGAGCCTATCTGGCAGACGGTATCCTCAGAGCGTATCCCCCTGCATATTCTAACGCCAACGCCGCCAAAATATCTGCCAGCGAGGCCGACAGGCTTAGCCAATTTCCAGATCAGGCTATCGAACTTTCGCGGATCGATGCGGTCATGGCCCATGATTTGAGGCAGAGCCTTAGCAAAATTGATCTGCCAGTCTTGATCGCATCTGCTGACGATGATCAAATTGTGCCGCGCTTTTTTGCTGATGAACTGGCTGAGCGTATTGCAGGTGCAGCAAGTCACCGTTTCAAGGTAGGCGGGCATTTCTTTCCGCAAATGCACGCGGATGAGTATGCTGCGATTGTCACTGAATTTTTGCAGGGCGTTTTACGGGGAAATTGGAATGAAGAAGGATCATAACGCCCCATGGTGGGCAGTCATCGGACCAGATGAAGGGGAGCATCGCTGGCAGCCAATGCCCTCCAGAGGCTATGTCTCTTTAAAGCTCTCTCCTGCAAATATGCCCTACGATGGTTTCTCTTCTGGAATTCAAGTGCTTCCGCCGGGATGCAGCGTGCGCGAACATGGGCACAAACAAAACCATGAACTGATCTTCGTTTATGAGGGGACGGGCACCTGCGAGATAGAAGATGAAACATTCGATGTGGTGCCTGGCTGTACGATCTTGTTTGGTCGCTATGCCCGCCATTTACTAACCAACACCAGCGACAGCGACATGCGTCTATTCTGGGTCTTTTTCCCGCCCGGACTTGAAAATTGGTTCGAAGCAATTGGCAAAGTCCGGCAGCCAGGCGAAGAAATGCCCGAGGCTTTCGATCGGCCAGAAGGGGTCGAAAGCATCATGGAGATGATGCGGTTTATTCCTCCACGTGAAAGGCCTTCTGACTGATGCTCGTGCTCAACAAATCCCAAACTGCTCAGGCCTTAACCCATGCAGCCTGCATCCCTTTGATCAAATCCGCCATGAAAGCTGTATCGAAAAGAGATGTAGTCATGCCATTGCGGCAATATCTCCACATTCCCGGATCAGCAGGTAAAATGACCGCAATGACCGGGTATGTTGGCGGGAAATTGGGTTCGTTCGGTCTGAAAATTGTGAGCAAATTTCCGCGCAACCACAACAGTCCGCATGGCACGCATGTGGGCATGGTGATCATTTTCGATTCCGAAAACGGCCTACCGGTTGGAATGCTCCACGGCGGCGAGCTTACCGCAATTCGCACCTCAGCAGCTTCTGCTTTGGCGACGGATCTGCTGGCAAAACCTGATGCATCGAGACTTTTGATTGTTGGAGCAGGCGAAGAAGCGCGACACCATATGCAAGCGATTGGCGAGGTCCGCAAACTCAGCAAAGTGTCCGTTTGGGCCCGCGATCCTGATCGCGCTGAAGAATTTGCAGCCAAGAACGCCGCTCTCGTCAAAGACACAATCGAGGTCAGCCTGGACCTTCCCACAGCAGTGGGCGATGCCGATATTATTTGCACAGTGACCTCTGCCAAAGAGCCATTCCTAAAAGCCGAATGGCTGAAGGCTGGAACCCATATCAATCTGGTTGGCGCTGCGATAAAAGACGCAGCAGAGGCAGATTGGCAAACGGTTTGCGCAGGCCCTTTCTATACCGATTATATCCCATCAGCGATGGATCAGGCAGGTGAATTGCTGGCCGCGATTGCCGGCGGCTCATTTTCTGAAGAGCAGATTGCAGGCGAAATCGGACAAGTCTTGCTCGGCGAGAGGCCCGGGCGGCAATCAACCGAAGAGATCACCATCTACAAATCGCTTGGCGTTTCGGCTCAAGATTTGGCTGCCGGTCTGGGCGCGCTGAACAATGCGCAAACCCTTGGCCTTGGCCAACATATTGATCTGTCTGCTTAACCCAGCAGGCGTTGCTCGCCAGTCAGTCTTACAAAAACAACTCAGCTGTGGCGTCAATAATCGCGGTTTGATCGAGGCGGTATGTCCGGTAGAGATCCGGCAGGTCGCCCGTTTGGCCAAAGCTGTCAGTCCCCAGGGGGCTGACCCTGTGACCGCGCACCGCGCCTAGCCATGAAAGGGCAGACGGCGAACCGTCCAAGACTGTCACGATCCCTGCAGTGGGGCTCAATAGGCTGAGCATTTTGTCTATATGGCACCTTCGCGCGCCCTTCCCCGACCACCGCGCCGCGCGGGCCGCAGACCAATCGCGGTGCAGCCGGTCAGGTGATGTCACCGCGAGCAATCCAAGTCCCGGAATATCCGCTTCAAGCTGCTCCCACGCCGACAGCGCCTCTGGTGCAACAGCCCCGCAATAGGCAATCGCCGCCTCGCATCCAGCGCTCGGCTCGCGCAGCCAGTACGCGCCTGCCAAAGCGTCGCTCTCCCAGCTATCATTCTCGCGTTCCAATTGCGCAATCGCCCGCGTGGTCAGACGAATATAGGCGGAGCTGCCATCAGCGTCCTGCATCTGACCAAAGGCCCAATGCATAATCAAGGCAACCTCATCAGCGTAAGCCGGTTCAAAGCTTTCCAAATTGGGCTGTCCCATACCAATAAGCGGAGTGTTGATGGATTGGTGCGCCCCGCCCTCGCCAGCCAGTGTTATACCTGATGGCGTTCCAACCAGCAGGAACCG
>JALZVZ010000315.1 GCA_023299945.1 Altererythrobacter sp.
CCAAACCTGCTTGTAAAGGCTGTGAATGACCACGGTGACTAAGACACCAAGGCCGGCCATCATGGCGGCACGGAAGGCTTTAGGGCGGTGCGTATCTGCATAGATCATCAGACCAAGGGCCGCTGCTGTTGGTGCAATTTTCAGGCCCATATCGCGCACGCTTATTACAGCATCGGCCATAAATGGCATGCCAGCCACTGCCTCTGCACCGGCGGTCAGCCAGACCAGCACGGGCACGACCGCCCATAATATCGCAATGATAAGCGCCGTGCCCCAAGCCGCTTCGCGGGCGTTTTGCCAAAGATAAAGCGCAATCGCGCCAATTGCGCCGATCCATGCCAGCGCCATGCTCGGCGCCAATTGTGCGATCAGGCTGTAGAGCAGGAAGACTGCGAATATCTCGCCAGCGCTTTGTGTGGTCTTGTTTCGGCCGAGCATTGCCATGGTGAAAAATGGCAAGAGCGTAGCGGCCCAGCGGATCAGCGCATGGGTTTGGTTATGCAGCTTAGCTGTATCAGACAGTGCGACGGTTCCAAGCCGTGCAAGCTCGGCCTCAAAACCGGGCGTAACCGCAAGCGCAATCAGCGTAATCACCGCGCCTACCCATGCGGAAATTTGTAGGGCAGCCGCATCGCGCATCCACCACATTGCCGCCAAGATCAAAGCGATAATCGCGGCCATCGCTGGGGCAAGCCATGCCGGTGTCAGCATCAGCAATGCCGCAAATAGCATTAAGACGGCAGGGGCAAGCAGGATCAGGCTGCGGCGGGTGTCGTCTTCCTCGCGGCGCGTCCAAATAAAGGCGTAAGCTGCGGCAGGGATCGCGGCGAGAGCGGCAAAGCTGGCGGCCAATTGCGGCTCGCTCGGTGCCTCGCCCCAGCTGCTGAAGCGCACATAGGAAAGCACAGCAATGCCTGCGGCGACCGCGCTCAATTGCGCCAGATCTGTCAGTCCCGCTTTGCTGCGCCATTGATAGAACAGCGGCATGCCTGCGAAGATGACGGCCATTGCGCCCGCCACCAAAATGAAATCGCGCGTGATCGGATCGGGCCAAATCGCCAGCAGCCACAAGCCGAGGCCCGCGCCCACAAGCGTTCCGAGCCGCAAATCGGGATAGCGCCAACCAAGGCCCGACAATGCCGCACCGATGAGCAAATAGAGCCCCCAGGTCAGCATATCGAACCCGGCATTGCTGACCAGAACCGCCATTTGCAAAGTGGCAATGCCGCCAGCGGCCAGCTTGGGCAGGCTTGGCCCGCCCTTGGAATGCAAAAACGCAGGAAGGACGCTGCCCAAGACGAGCAGATAGAGGCCCAATGCGGCGAAATCAGATGTGCTGGATGCGCCAGTGAACATCATCAAAACGCCCCAGCCAAGGCCAGCAGCCAGCGCGGCATAGCCCATCCAGCTGCGCCCTTGTGATTGGCCCGCCCATGTCAGCCCGCCTGTCACCAGCGCGAGGTAGAAGGACAAAAGCGGGATGTTTGAGCTGTCGCTATCCACCAGCATTGGTGCGGCAAAACCGCCCACCAACCCGATGACCGCGCAGGGCAAGCCAAAGCGGAAGGAGAGCGCCACAGCGGCGGCTGTTACCGCGGCAAGGCCGACAAAAGCTGCGCCTGCGCCGATCAATCCGTAAGCCGTGCCCGCGAGGTAGAATGCGCCGTAAAGTGTTGCCAAACCTGCGCCTGCTAAAGCTTGGCGAACGCGCGGATCACGTACGCGGTCTTCATATCGGTACGCGCCTTCTGCTCCCGCAATCAGCGCAAGGCCAAAGGCAAAGCTCATGATGACGCGAACGGCTGGGGTGACGAGCCCTGCCTCGATTGAATAGCGCACGAGGAATATGCCTGCGATGGCGAGGGCAAATCCGCCCGCCCAGATTGGCAAGCGGCGACCGAATATGTCTTCGAAATCGAAATTGAAGTTGAAGCGCGAGGGGGCTATTTCCTCAGCTATATATGAAGGTGCCTCATTCGCGGCGGGTTCCTGTGCGGTTTCGGCGGTTTGAGCTTCTTCGCGGGAAGCAGAATAGGCCGCAGCAGCAAGCGTAGGCTCTTTTTCTGGTTCGGGTTCCGGATCGGCGGTTTCAATAGGCGCAGCAGGCGTAATTGGGGAGGCGGGTTCAGCGATAGGTTTGGCCACTGACCTAGCGGCAGCCTTAGTATTGGCCCCGTCCGCAGCAATACCCGCGCGCAAATCGTCGATGACATTTTGAAATGAACTGACGGCACTATCCAGCCGCTTTTCAAGACGCTTATTCTTGTCCCAAAGGAGAACAAGGCAGACGCCCAATACGATGATAAGAAAAAGTTCCATGGCCCTAGGTTAAGTATTGGCGAGTTAAGCCCACATAGCAATCAGCAATTGTTAGAGCCGCGCGCTCAAATCCCGCCGGGCGTAAAGTCCCAGCCATTTTCAGCCAGCCCCTCACACAATACATCCATGCAGCTGTTCACTGCGTCAGCATCGGTTGAGCGGATAACAAAGTTTGAGCCGACCTTGCCTTCGCGAAAAAAGGGATAGCTGCCGATCTGGCAATTATCATGGGCCTGCTCAACCTCGCGCAGCAGCACGGCGACCTCGCTTTCAGGAATGAAGCCGCCGACGGTTTCCGAAATCAGCGGCAATCCGCCCTCCAGCTTGCCGGTTAGCGCGTCCAGCATCCCTGCGGTGATATGCGGCACGCCCGCCATGATGAAGATATTGCCATGGCGAATGCCCGGTGCGCCCGATTTGTGGTTCGGGATTAGATCAGCGCCATCGGGCACGCGGGCCATGCGCAGACGGCCCTCGTTGACGCCGCCTTTGTCCGCGTAATAGCGCTCAAGGATCGCGCGAGCTTCAGGATGGACGATAACCTCCACGCCCAGCGCTGCTGCAATGGCATCGACGGTGATATCATCATGGGTGGGGCCGATCCCGCCAGTGGTGAAGAGGTAGTCATTCTTGACCCGAAGTGCGTTGACTGCCTCAACAATAGTGTCCTGTTCATCAGAGACGACGCGGACTTCAGACAGGCGAATGCCTTGCACCTGAAGCCAGCTTGCAATCTGGCCGATGTTTTTGTCGTGGGTGCGGCCTGACAGGATTTCATCACCAATAATGACGAGGCCTGCGGTCCATATCTTTTCTGAAGATGTCATAGCGCATGGTTAGGCGAGTTTCGCCTCAAGCAAAAGCCATTGATTATTTAATAGTGAACCATTCTGCCGCGCTGCGGCCGCAAGGGCGCCAGATTGCTTTGGGGACCGTCCGCACGGATGCGACCCTCAGGTCGTGTGAGCGAGGTTATCGCGCGCCGGACGGCGTGCGTAAAACAAACGTTTCACTATTCAGCCGCTTCCAATTGCTCATTATTGTCTTGCGCAGGCGGCGCGCCAGCTGCGCGGAATTTCAGTATGCCATCATCAATCGCAGCGGTTTGCATCACTTTGCGGTCGACAATATAATCCTGGCTCAGCCGCCATGGATAGCTAATCGCATTGCGGGGCATGATGTGTTTGCCGCGTTGGATATAGCCGGAGGAGAAATCGAAAATATCGTCCTCCTCAATCGCCGCTTCTTCAGCAGCGCTCATGGCGGGCACCGCAACGGATGCGCCCTTGGCCTTCGTATGATTGAGCAAGCGGCAGGTGTATTCCGACACCAAATCCGCGCGCAATGTCCAGCTGGCATTGAGGTAACCAAACACGCCCGCCAGATTGGGCACGTTGGAGAACATGCAGCTCATATAATAGAACCGCTTGGAGAAATCGACGGTTTCGCCGTCCACTGCAATGTCCATCTTGCCCGCAAAAGCCAGGGTGAGGCCGGTGGCGGTGACGATGATATCCGCCTCTAGCAATTCGCCTGATTTGAGCCGCACGCCGCCCGCTTCAAATGCGTCAATATGATCGGTAACGATAGAGGCTTTGCCCGCATTCATCGCTTTGAACAGATCGTCATCGGGCACCAGGCACAGGCGCTGATCCCATGGGTCATACGGCGGGGTAAAAGTCGCCTCGTCGTAATTGTCGCCCAGCACTTTTTCGATCGATTTCTTCAGGCCCTCTTTCACTTTGTCAGGCTTGTTGCGGGCCATTTTAAAAGAGAGGTCCTGCATCTTAATGTTCTTAAAGCGCGTGAGTTTATAGGCGGTTTCTTCGGGCAGGAATTTGCGCAGAGTGTTAGCAATCCAATCCTTGGCCGGGCGCGCCCACATCCATGTCGGGGTGCGCTGGAGCATGGTCACATGCGCAGCTTTATCGGCCATGGATGGCACGATTGTAACCGCCGTTGCGCCGGAGCCTACGACGACAATTTTCTTGCCAGCATAGTCGAGGTTCTCAGGCCAGAATTGCGGGTGCAAAACCTCGCCTTCAAAAGCGCTGGTATCAAAGCCTGCGTCATAAGGATCGTCATAATCATAATAGCCAGAGCCAAGGTATAAAAAGCCTACGCGCAGCTGACTGGCGGTGCCATCGGTTGCCTCTAGTGTGACATGCCAGCAGCCGTCCTCAGAGGAGAAATTGGCCGCGACAACCTTTTGGCCAAAGCGGATTTTCTCGCGGATGCCGCGCTCGTCTACGATGGTGTTGAGATATTTCATGATGGAGGGCGCATCAGCAATGGTCTTTTCATGCTTCCACGGCTCAAATACGAATCCAAGCGTGTGCATGTCGCTGTCAGAACGAATGCCGGGATAGCGGAACAAATCCCATGTGCCGCCCAGGCCTTCGCGCATTTCGACAATTCCATAAGAGATATCAGGGCATTGCATACCCATATGAGCGGCCATGCCGATGCCGGAAATTCCGGCGCCTACAATCAGAACCTCGTAATCGAGAGCGTTCTTATCCATCTCTTCTTCTCCTATTAGATGCGAAGGTAAGCACAGGATGCTATGAAAGGCCAGCGACGATTGCGATTTGCAACTGACTTAGCGGTTTTGATGGGCTAGGGCGCGGCGCTATGAAAACACCTTCTTATTCAGCCGTTGCCTTCCTTGCATTTTGCGCGCCATCTTATCTCAATGCGCAGGATGGAGGGGATGAAAATATTATCATCGTCACCGGTCAGGGGCTGGAGGATGCGCCTTCCACCGCTGCCTATGCCGTAACAGATCTAGACCGCGAAGTTATCGAAGGTGCAGCATCAGGGCGTCTTGAGGACGTGCTGCGTAATGTTGCAGGGTTTCAGCAATTCCGCCGTTCGGACAGCCGATCCTCCAACCCTAGCGCGCAAGGGGTAACTTTGCGCGGGCTGGGAGGAAATGCATCCAGCCGCGCGCTGGTTCTGCTCGACGGTGTGCCGATGGCAGATCCGTTTTTTGGCTACATTCCTTTTAGCGCGATTGACCCGGCTGGACTGGCATCTGTGCGGGTGACGCGCGGGGGCGGTTCTGGACCGTTTGGGGCTGGGGCTTTGTCGGGCACGATTGAATTGGAAAGTGCGAACGCCAGCGGGCTTGCTGCTTCAGCGTTAATCAATGACCGCGCGGAAACGGAGCTTTCCGCCAGTTATGGCGCGGAATTGGGCGCAGGCTTTGCTGCAGTCCATGGCAGATGGGACCGGGGCAAAGGTTTCTTCACTACGCCAACAGATCAGCGCGTTCCCGCCACAGCGCGGGCGCGTTTCGATAGCTGGTCGACCGGCCTTCGTGTCGCTGTTCCTGTTGGCGATACAGTTGAGCTGCAAGCGCGCGGCCTGTTCTTTGATGACAGCCGAACACTTCGCTTCGACGGGGCGGATTCGCGCCATCAAGGCCAAGACGCCAGCGTGCGTCTTGTCGGCAAGGGCGCATGGCAATTTGATGCGCTCGCCTATGTTCAAGCGCGCAACTTTGCCAATGAAGTAATCAGTTCTACGCGGTTTGTGCGGGTGCTGGATCAGCGCAATACGCCGTCCACTGGGATTGGCGGAAAGTTGGAAATACGCCCGCCTGTGGGCGATGCGCACACTTTGCGAATTGGCGTAGACTACCGCAAATCTGACGGTGAGTTGCAGGAAGAAAGCTTTAGCGCCTTTACCGGAGCTTTGGGCGAAAGGCGGCGCGGCGGCGGCACAAACAGCGATGTGGGTGTATTCATTGAGAATGACTGGACACCGCAGGCATTGGGCGGCGGATTGGTCTTAACCGGCGGATTGCGCGCAGATCGCACGAGCATCACGGGCGGCTTTTATCGCGCAGTGGATGCCGCAGGGGCATTGGTTCAAGAAACCATCGCAGAAGATCGGTCGGATTGGTCGGTAAGCTGGCGCGGCGGTGCGGCCTATCAGCCAGCCGATACCGTTAAACTGCGTGCAGCCGCTTACACCGGATTGCGCCTGCCGACATTAAACGAGCTTTACCGCCCCTTTGTCATTTTCCCAATTGTGACGCAGGCTAATGCCGAACTGGAAAATGAACGTTTGCGCGGGTTTGAATTGGGCGCAGATTTTACGCCATCTGACGATGTTTCATTTGCGCTCACCGCTTTTGATAACCGAGTTAAAAACGCGATTGCGAATGTGACGCTGACACCGACATTGCGCCAGCGTCAGAACTTGCCGGCGATTTCGACACAAGGGATTGAGGCCGGTATAAAGGCGAAATTGGGCGCATTTCGTTTCGATGGATCGCTAGGCTTTACCGATGCAGAGATTGAGGGCGAGGGCGCGTCACTGGCGCTTGATAGCAATCGTCCGCCACAAGTGCCGCGCTGGTCCGGTTCCGCGCGTTTGGCGTGGCAGCCTGCTGATAGATGGACACTGGCCGCGACATTGCGGCACACCGGTGCGCAGTTTGAGGATGATAGCGAGGCTGTCGCGCTGCCTGCTGCAACAACCTTAGATCTGTTTGCCGAAATCCCGCTTTTGCGCCAATTTTCGCTAATCGCGCGCGCTGAAAATATCACAAATGAAGATGTTGTGACCCGCAATTCGGGCGGCGCGATAGATTTGGGCGCGCCAAGAACTCTGTGGCTTGGCGTGCAGTTGCGGCGTTGACGTAGCGTAAAATCACTGCCGCGAATTGGCCGTGTGGCAAAATTGCACCAAGCCATCAACAAGCGTCTGATCAGCTATTGCGTTGTGGGATACCGCTGATAGTCTCTCCATAATAATAAAAGCACCTTGGAGAGGTACAATATGACATATAAATTCGCGTCGCGTGCGGCGTCCCTGCTGGCTACCAGTGTTCTGGCAACCGGCATTGCTGCCAACCCAGCCTTTGCTCAAGACGCCCAAGAAGGCGTAGAAGAGGCTGATGATAATGTTATCATCGTGACGGCGACACGCCGCGCGCAAGATGTTCAAGACATTCCTATCGCTGTGACTGCGGTTACGCCTGAGCAATTGGAAAAGCAGGGCGTTGTAAACGTTCAGAACATCAGCCAAGTTTCACCAAGCTTCTCCACCTCAAGCGCGCAAATCGCTTCCGGCTCTGTCGTTCTGCGTATTCGCGGCGTTGGTACCACCTCCAACAACATCGGTTTTGAAAGCGCGGTTGGTATCTTCGTTGACGGCGCTTACCAATCACGTCCCGGCGTAGCATTGTCTGAATTTGTAGATGTTGAGCGTGTTGAGGTTCTTCGCGGACCACAAGGTACATTGTTTGGCCGCAATACGTCGGCTGGCGCGTTGAACATTACCACTGTGCGTCCTGATCTTGATGAATTTGGCGGCTTTGCCAATGCGACGTATGGCAATTTTGACCTGATCAACGTGCAAGGCGCGGTCAATGTGCCAATTGTCGAAGATACTCTGGCTTTGCGGCTAACCGGTGCCTACCGCGAGCGGGATGGGACGGTTGATGTCGTGGACGCAGCTGGCAACCAGATCGGCGAATCCGGCACCATCGATCAAACGCTGATCCGTGCACAATTGGGTTATGAAAGCGAAGGCGGCATAAGCTTCCGTCTCATCGGTGATTACACAGATGCCAGCAACGGGTGTTGTTCTGCTGTGCAACTGCTGGCAGATAACGGCCTTGATACGGTTCTTCCGACGCTAGGCGCACCAGCAAACGCCGGTTTTTCTGCGGCCAATGTTGCGGTTAGCCCGTTTGATACGCAAGCCGCTCAGGCTGCGCTTGATGACCGGGTAGCGGTTGCTAACCGCCCGCCATTAGCGGATGTCGAGCAATATGGTGTTACCGGGGAATTGCAAATCCCACTTGGTGATAGCACGGACTTCATTCTAATCGGTTCCTACCGCGATTTCTCTTCGAGCGAAAACTACGATTCAGACTTTAGTGGTTTGGATGTGTTCGATGTGGACAATCTGGAAGTCGATATCCAAACCATTACCGCAGAAGCGCGCTTCCAGGGTGAAGCCTTGGGCGGCAAGCTCAACTGGTTGGTCGGCGGCTTCTATTCCGATGAACAAATCGATTCTGAGGCCACCTTTGTCTTGGGCGACGATTTTGACCTTCTGGTCGGCGGGATCTTTGGCGGGGCCGTTGGTCCAGCGCCATTGCAATTGCTTACCGGAGGGGATCCAGCTCTAACGACATCGACTGCGCTATATTCTCAATCAGCAGAGAGCTGGTCGATCTTCACGCACAATACGTTTGATGTCTCTGACTCGCTTAGCCTGACCTTGGGTCTGCGTTATTCAGATGAAAGCAAACGGGGTGGTTTTGAGCAACTTCAAAACACCAACCCAGCATGCCTAGGCGCACTTAACGCCGCTGGCGCCGGCGCTCTGCCACCACCTTTGGTTGGCGGTACGCTGGCACTTAGCTGCTTTGCATTCGTGGCACCCGCGCTGGGTGCTGACGGCGAGCTTTTCCCGCTTCCGCGTGAATTCGACGTACCGTTCAGCGATACTGAGCTGATTTACACAGGTAAATTGACCTATAAATTCGCAGCGCCCATCACCGCTTACGCCAGCTTCACTCACGGCTATAAAGCGGGTGGTATCAACCTAGATATTACCGCGGCGACCGGCGGCGCTGATCCAACCTTCCTTTCCGAAGAAGTGGATGCGTATGAAATCGGTATTAAGGGCAAGTTTCTTGACGATGCTGTGACAGTCAATGTCGCGGCATTCCACGAGGAATTTTCAGACTTCCAAGTTTTGGAATTCACCGGTGCTCAATTCACGACCTTTAACGTGGCAAACGCGACATCTACCGGCCTTGAAATTGAATCGGTCATTCGGCCTGATCGCAATTTGACCTTTAATCTGGGCCTTACGTACACAGATGCACGTTATCCGGATGATTGTGATGGCGGTGAATTTAACCTCAATGTGTCATCACTATGCGGTAATGATTTGACCAATGCGCCGAAATACGTCGCTATTGCGGGCGTGAATTATGACAGGGACTTCGGCAGTAATCTGCGCGGCTTCTTGTCAGCTCAGGCGCGCACCGAGAGCGATCGCCGAACATCGACCCAGGCTGTTGTGCTCGCTACGCAGGCGCCGCTTCCTTTCGACATCCAAGACGGCAACACCAAAATCAACTTGCGCGCCGGTATCGGTGCTCAGGATGAGAGCTGGACGTTGGAAGTATGGGGCGTGAATGTCACCGATCAGGTAACTCGCGGCGTGACCTTTAACACTGTGCTTCGCGGCTCATCACGCTCTGCATTCTTGCAAGAACCGGCGACTTACGGTCTGACGGTTCGTACAAAATTCTAAGGCTTACAGCCTAGAACAGCCTTTGGGAGAGGGCTACTAAAGGGCGGTTCGCAGCGATGCGGGTCGCCCTTTTGCTTGTGCGGGGTTTGATTGTTCGTTTGTTTGTTGGAGCGAGCCCTGCGTCCGCCCTACCCGCGCAAAGAAAAGGGGCCGCCTGCATCGTGCAAGCGGCCCCAATTTCAGGCAGCGATCGCGGCTTTCTAAACCGCCTGCATAAGGCTCTACATGCCTCGTGCGATCAGCATTTTCATCACCTCGTTTGAGCCGCCATAAATCCGCGCAATGCGGGTATCGCGGTACATGCGGGCGATGGGGTAATCATTGATATAGCCCGCGCCGCCATGCAGCTGGAGGCATTTGTCGACGACTTCGCTTTGCAGCTCTGTCACCCAATATTTTGCCATGCTGGCCGTGCCAACATCCAGCTCGCCTTTCAGCAATTTGGCGATGCAATCATTGACGAAGATCCGCGCCGCTGTGCCCTTGGCCTTAAGGTCCGCCAGCACGAATTGCGTGTTCTGAAAGTCCCAGATGGTCTGGCCAAATGCCTTGCGGCTCTTGACGTATTCCACTGTCACATCGAGCGCTTTTTCAATGCCGGTGGCCGCGCCCATTGCAATAACCAGGCGTTCTTGCGGCAGCTCACCCATCAGCTGGTAAAAGCCTTTGCCTTCGACCCCGCCGAGGATATTATCGCCCGGAATGAACACATCATCGAAGAACAATTCGGAGGTGTCGGCTGCATCCAGCCCAACCTTGTCGAGCTTCTTGCCGCGCTGGAACCCTTCTGCGCCCTCTGTTTCCAGCAGCATCAGCGAGATGCCCTTGGCGCGTTCATTCGGGTCAGTTTTCGCAACAACCACAATAAAGTCAGCAGTTTGCCCGTTGGAGATATAGGTCTTTGATCCATTGAGGCGGTAGCCGTTGCCGTCTTTAATCGCCGTGGTGGTGATGGCTTGCAGATCGGAACCTACGCCCGGCTCTGTCATGGCAATCGCGCTGACCAGTTCGCCCGTGACCAGCTTGGGCAGGTATTTCAGCTTCTGTTCTTCGGTTCCGTGACGAACAAGATAGGGTAGGATGATCGTGTTGTGCAGCGATGCTGCAAAGCCTTCGACGCCGTGTTTCGCCTGTTGGTCAAGGATCACCATATCGTGACGGAAATCGCCGCCATGACCACCATATTCTTCCGGAACAGATACGCCCAGCAAGCCAGCCGCGCCAGCTTCATTCCAAAATTCGCGTTCCACCTGACCATCATCTCGCCATTTCTGGATGCGTTTTTCGCCAGCGGTGGCTTGAAAGAATTTTCCAACCGCATCGGCAAAAATGGCGATCTCTTCTTCTTCCATGAAGGCCGGCTGGGGCACGTCAATTACTGGCATTTTATCTGTCCTTCTTGAGCGGGAAATAGGGGGTGATATCAGTGAGATCTCGTCCCATCTCGCGTTTGGCCTCATTTGGCCTCATCTGGCCTCGTGGTTTGTATGAGTTTGGTGATTACTTACCGGTCCAATTGGGCGCGCGTTTTTCAGCAAACGCTGCTGCACCTTCGCGCGCATCGGCTGATGTAAACACAGGTGCGATCAGCTCGCCTTGCTTATTATAGCGGTCCTCGATCGACCAACCGCGTGATTGCTTCATCACTTGCTTGGAAACGCGAACAGCCAGCGGGCCATTGGCGGCAATTTTTGCGGCCAGTGCCATCGCGCCGTCGAGGGCAGGGGCATCGCTCACTGTGTTGATCAGGCCAAGCTCATAAGCGCGGGCTGCATCAATAAAATCACCGGTTAGCGCCAATTCCATCGCAATGCGTTCCGGGATTTGGTCGGGCAACATCATCACGCCGCCAGCCGCCGCCACAAGCCCGCGTTTTGCCTCGGGAATGCCGAATTTTGCGCCGGAATGTGCGACCACAAGATCGCAAGCAATCATCAGCTCAAGACCGCCTGCCAGCGCATAGCCTTCGACAGCGGCGATCAATGGTTTTTGCGGAGGGGCTTGAACCACGCCGCCAAAACCGCGCCCTTTAACGCTGGGGGTTTCCCCGCGCAAAAAGCCTTTCAAATCCATGCCGGAGCAAAACGTTCCGCCTGCACCAGTGATAATGCCAACGCGCAGATCATCGGACGCATCCAAATGATCCATCGCGGCCGCTATGCCTTCTGCGGCCGCTTTGGTCATAGCGTTTTTCGCCTCTGGCCGGTTGATCGTGACAATCAATACGCCATCTTTTTCACTAGTCAGAACTTCTTGCGTCATGGTCTATTCTCTCCATCAATAAAGCGCATTGAGCCTTGCCGATTGGCGTTCGCCCATTGCTAAATCCTACTTATCTAACTATGTTGGTTACCCAATTCCAAGACACAAGTCTATTGCTCAAAAAAGGATAATATTCATGGCAGAAGCCTACATCATCGACGCGGTCCGCACCCCTCGCGGAATTGGTAAGGTTGGCAAAGGCGCGCTGGCGCACATGCACCCTCAGCATCTTGCCGCCGCTTGCTTGAAAGCCATCCAAGAGCGCAATGATCTGGACACAAGCACCGTGGGCGATGTCGTCTGGTCAACCTCCAGCCAAGAAGGCAAGCAAGGCGGCGATCTGGGCCGTATGGCGGCATTGGATGCAGGCTATGATGAAAAATCCAGCGGCATGACTTTGGACCGTTTTTGTGGCGGCGGCATTACAGCGGTTAATCTGGCCGCGGCTCAAGTGATGAGCGGCATGGAAGATTGCATTGTTGCCGGCGGAACAGAGATGATGAGCTACACCGGCTCTGTCGCAAAAGAGCGTATGCAGCTGGGCCTTGCCCCGCGTCTGATGGGCAGCCACAATGAGCGCCTTGCGAAAAGCCACCCGCAATCCCAGCAGGGAATTTGCGGCGATGCAATTGCAACGATGGAAGGCTTTACCCGCGAAGATTTGGACATGGTTGCTTTCAAAAGTCAGGAAAATGCAGCCGCGGCGATTGCAGAAGGCCGCTTCGATAAATCGATCATTCCGGTTGTCGATGATGAAGGCAATGTCGTGCTCGATAAGGAAGAATTTCCGCGTCCCGGCACCACGATGGAAGTGCTGGGCGAGTTGCCCGCGTCTTTTGAAAAAATGGCTGATTTTGCCTTGGGTGAGGGCGAGCCGACATTCCGTGAAATGGTCAATCAGAAATATCCTGATGTTGATATCAAGCACTTCCACGGACCAGGCAATTCATCCGGCGTGGTTGATGGTGCAGCGGCGGTTCTGGTCTGCTCCAAAGAATATGCGCAGAAGCACGGGTTGAAGCCGCGCGCGCGTATTGTTGCCACGGCCAATATGGGCGATTGCCCCACGCTGATGCTGAACGCGCCAGTGCC
>JALZVZ010000316.1 GCA_023299945.1 Altererythrobacter sp.
TAAAATTCAAACGAGGCCTCATCGAAACGGCTCGGCAAAACAGAGGAATTGTCCGAAAGAAATTCCTTGATCGACCATGCTTGCAAAGTCGCAACGGGCGTTTCGGATAGCACTTCGAACATGCCGGGCAGGCCCTTGCCAATCTTGCCCAATGTTTCTGCATCGAGCTCCAATTCTTTTGCGCGCTCATCGCTGGGCGGAATGGAGCCGACAACATAGATTGGCGATTTGGACAGGCCAATTTTGTCCATTATCGCATCCACTGGAATATCGCCAGCAAGGCTGCGCATTTCCTCTTTAGTGACTGCATTATAGGTCAAATCGCGGTTGCGGCTGACAGTGCGGTCCCACATAATTTCGCGGGCTAAGCGGTCTTCGAATGCGTAAACAGCCGCAGTGGCAGAGGCCGGATCAGCATAGCCAGCCTCGCCAAACAAAAAGGTCAGATACTCTTTGTAGAGCTTCTGGATCTCGACCCCTTTTTCGGTTGTATCAGTGTAATAATCGCGGTCAGGCAAACCCAATCCGCCGATACCGACATAGGCAACATAGCGGTCAGGCTGCTTGGCATCGACATTCACAAAGCCGCCGATTGGCGAGGCGTAGCCAGGCTGCGCCCACAAATCTGCCAAGGCTGGCAAAGTCGTCGCACCGGCCAATTTGTTCAAATACGGCTGGGCCGGGGCAAGGCCAGCGGCATCAATCGCGTCTGTGTCGAGGAAAGCGTTATAGGCATCGGCAATGCGCTTTTCATCGCTGGTCAAATCACCCGCGTCTTTCGTGGCCAATTCATCGACGAGAGCTTTTACATCTGTGGTGGATTTCTCGCCTAGCAGAGTAAACGCGCCAAACCGGCTGAATTCAGGCGGGAGCGGATTGGCATCGAGCCATTTCTTATTGGCATAAGCAAAAAAGTCATCGCCGGGGGCAATCTCTTTTGAGATCATCGCAGGGTCAAAGCCCCATTCGCCAAAACTCATCGTCGGCGTTGCGGTGATTTCTTGATCAGCGGCTTCATTGGTGGTTTCTTCAACCAGCAGCTCGATGCCATCTGCGTGCTCATGCGTTTGGGCCAAGCCTGGTGTCGCGGTGCAGAGCGCGAGCGCGCTAGCGCCAATAAGTGCAGTCAAACGTGTCATAGATCCAATCCCTTAAGTCATTGCGCCTATGCACGGCCAACCAAGCCGCCTCGCGCTCATGCTACTGCATTAACTATAGATACAAACTTCTGTTTCCAATTGTCGCTGGTCGGCAAACCCATGCATTTGGTCGAATTTGCTTGGAGCCGCTATAGCAAGCTTAACCTGCAGCAGCGGTGAATTGCAGGTTCGCAAGCCGTGCGTAAATCCCATCTGCTTTCACCAGACTGTCATGCGTGCCTTGTTCCGCAATTCGCCCATTATCCAGCACGATAATCCGGTCCGCATCACGCACAGTGGCAAGGCGGTGGGCAATCACCAGAGTGGTGCGATCTTGCATCAAGCGGTCGAGCGCCTGCTGTACCAATTGTTCGCTTTGCGCATCCAAGGCGCTGGTGGCCTCGTCCAGCAATAGGATCGGCGCATCACGCAGCAATGCGCGCGCAATCGCTAGGCGTTGCTGCTGACCGCCGGACAGGCGCGTTCCGCTCTCGCCAAGAAACGTATCGAGACCATCGGGTAAAGCTTCGAGGAACTCTGCCGCATTCGCTGCGCGCGCTGCTGCCCAAATTTGTTCATCCGTTGCACCCCAATCGCCGTAGCGCAGATTGTCACGGGCGTTTGCACTGAACAAAACCCCGTCCTGGGGCACAAAGGCAATGCGGCTGCGAATGTCGGCGGGGTCTGCCTTAGTGAGCGGTACACCATCGAGGCGGACCGTGCCCGCTTGCGGATCGTAAAACCGCTCCACCAGCTGGAACAAAGTCGATTTGCCCGCGCCCGATGGGCCGACGATAGCCACGGTTTCGCCGGGCTCAACTTCCAATGTGAAGTCGGTCAGTGCCGCTGTTTCAGGCCGTGTGGGATAGCGGAATGTGACATTGCGAAACGACAGCGAACCGCGCGGCGGCACAGGCAGCTTTTCAGGCCGGGCAGGCGGCGCAATATCAGGCTTGGCTTTCAGCAATTCATTCAGGCGGCTGGCTGCACCCGCCCCGCGCAAGAGATCGCCATAGACTTCGGTTAGCGCGCCAAATGACCCCGCCACTAAGCCGCCAATCAAGACAAAGGCTGCAATTGTGCCGCCTGAAATCGTACCATCGCTCACCGCAATCGCGCCGCGCCACATCAGCAAAGTGATCGCGCCAAAAATCAGCATGATGATGACCGAAGTCATGGCCGCGCGGATTAATATCCGGCGTTTTGCAATTGTGAAGGTTTCCTCCACCGCATCCCCGAAACGTGCTGATTCGCGGGACTCTTGGCCGAAACTCTGCACCACTTTCATCGCCGCCAGCACTTCTGTCACCATCGCGCCCACCGTCGCCACATGGTCTTGGCTGGTGCGCGAGATATTGCGCAACCGTCGGCCAAACAGCGTGATCGGAATGATGACCAGCGGGATCACCAGCATCAGACCCAAGGTCATTTGCGGCTGCAGGTAAAACAGCGCCGCAGTGCCGCCGATTGCCATCAACGTATTGCGTAGAGCGATGGAAACCGTCGTGCCCACAACTTGCTCAATAATCGCAGTATCCGATGTCATGCGGCTGGAGATTTCCTTGGGGCTATTCTCCTCGTAGAAACCGGGAGCCAGTCGCAGCAAATTGGAATGCACCGCTTGGCGAATATCGGCGACAACGCGCTCGCCAATCCAGCTGACGAAGTAAAAGCGCAGAGCCGTAGCGACACCCATAATCAGCACAATAACCAGTAAAAACTGGAAAGTTCCGTCGATTTCTGTCCGGTTCGCGCCGCCGGCAAATGCGCTGTCAAAAATTGTCTTGAAACTGAACGGGATCGCCAAGGTCGCCCCAGCTGAGATGACGAGCGCGGTGAAGGCCAGCAATATCTGCGTAGGATATTGCGCTGCTGCCGTAAAAATCATTTTCAATGGGCCGAGTGATTTGGCCTTGGGCGGCTCATCCTGCGCAGATTTAGTCTGCCCCGCGCTTATGACTTCGCTCCCGGCATCGCCCGCGCCCGTTCCCGCGCCGGTTTCGGCGTCCAGCGGTTTGCCTGCATCGCGATTAGAAGAAGTTGGTTGGTCCATCTGAAGTGTCAGTTAGCGATGAAGTCCACCAATTTCACGCGATATTTGCCGAAATGCGGGACAAATGTTCACGGACGCGCAAAAATTGTGCGTTGCACAATGGGTCAAATGGGTGCAGTCCTAACGCTTATCAATAGATCTGTCGGGAGCTTGTGCCTTGGCCAATCAAGGAAATACATTGCTGTATCACGCCCACGAAATGCAAAAAGCATGGCTGTCGCACGCCAGCTCTTTGGCCTCTATCGGCTCAGAAATGCTGACCAATCCGCTCAATCCGCTGGGTTACACCGGACTTGGGCCAATGGCAGCATCTGCATTGGAAGTGTTCGCTCATGCTACCGCGGTCTATGGCAAACCCGCATTTGGGATTGAGGCGATTGAAACCGGCGGCACATCCTATCCCGTGATCGAATCCACCGTGGTCAATATGCCCTTTGGCGATTTGAAGCGTTTTCGCCTCGAAGGCCTCGACACAGAGGGCGGCACAGACCGTCCCAAATTGCTGATCGCAGCGCCGATGAGCGGACATTATGCAACCCTGCTGCGCGGCACGGTCGAACGCATGCTGGAAAGCTGCGAGGTTTACATCACAGATTGGGCCGATGCGAAGACCGTTCCCTTGCACGAAGGCACTTTCGATCTCGATGATTATATCGATTATTTGATCCAATTCCTCGACCATATTCGCGCCAGCCAAAATGGTGAGCGCCCGCATATGATGGCGGTGTGCCAGCCTTCTGTGCCTGCATTTGCCGCCACCGCTTTGATGAATGCCAGCAAGCATCCTGCGCGTCCGCAAACACTCACCATGATGGGCGGGCCGATCGATACGCGCGAAAGCCCCACATCCGTCAATGATATGGCGATGAAGCGCCCGATTGAATGGTTCCAAAACACCGTCATTGCGACTGTTCCGATGCAGCACCGCGGGGCAGGCCGAGAGGTCTATCCCGGCTTTATGCAGCTTGCGAGCTTTATGAGCATGAATCTGGGCAGCCACATGACCAGTCACTACGAGATGTTCAAACACCTCAACGCTGGCGATGATGACTCAGCCCAAGCGACCAAGGATTTCTACGACGAATATCGCAGCGTCTGCGACATGACCGCTGAGTTTTACCTGCAGACGGTGGAAGAAGTGTTCCAAACCCACTCCATCCCCAATGGCGAATTTCGTCACAAGGGTGAATTGGTCGATTTGAACGCAATCAAAGACACCGCATTGCTGGCCATCGAAGGCGAGCGCGATGATATCTCAGGGCTCGGTCAAACCAAAGCAGCGCTGAAATTAGCGGGCAAGCTGGCTGAGAAAAAGAAGCGCTATTACATGGCCGAAGGTGCGGGCCATTACGGCATCTTCAATGGGTCACGCTGGCGGGGCAAAGTCGCGCCAGTGGTTGAGGAATTTATTGAAGCGCATGGGTAAGTAGACGTTGGCCTCAGCGTGCCAGACGCACCAAAAGCTGACCCTCAGCCAACGACCCAATTGCGGACATTTGAGTGCGAAATGCTGTTATCTCAGCGGGTCTGATTTGCTATAAAGTCGGTTCAGTTTGACGGAACCTTCCCAGCAGGCGCTTCAAATTGAAGTGTCTCATCCACATTGCCGCGGGTGTAGGCGTGATAGCTGCTTCGCGTTTCGGCATAGATGCGTTGAGCGATCGGCTTGCCCCAAGCTGTTTGGTGGAGTGCTGTGAACAAGGGGCTGACAAACTTATTGCGCCCTACTTTCGCCAAAAAGCGTTCGGCTTGCGGAACGGCTGGACTGTATTCATTGCGCAGCGCCGCCTCTAGCCATAAAAACAACACTTCATTGTTGCCAGATTGAGAAAGCTCCAACGTCGTGTCTAAGGTTGCAAGTCGTCCATTAGACAATTCCTTAGGGAGTTCCTCAAGGAAGCGCCGCTGTTCTGCCGCTGTCCAATCACGCCAAGCATTTACAGTGGGCAGTGTTCCATCGTTCGCATAAGTGGCCGCCGCGAGGTCTACATCAGCGAAGGCCTGCGCATCAGGCTTCCAAGCGTTTTCCGGTAGGCCTGTTCCATAGACCCATTCGTCCAGCATCAACCGCTTTTCGAGGTTAGCATCGCCGTCAATAAGCTTCGCGCGCAGATCAGCCAAGAACATTTCAGATGTCACCGGCTCAAACGCTCGACTGTCAAACCATTGGGTCAGCCAGGCATCAAATTCTTCACGGCCGATTATATTCTCTACCGTGCGTAGGAATACCGTTCCCTTGTCATAAATCGCAAAACCTTCTGTATCGAACGGGCTTATTGTATCGGGTGAGCGCATAGCAGTGACCGGATTGTCTGCGCCGACTTCGTTGATGCCGCCGACCAAACCGGCATAGCTGAGAGCATATTCCTGCTCAGCACGGTCTTTGCCATAAACTTCCTCGACGATCCGGTTCTCGAAATAGGAGGTGACACCTTCGTTGAGCCATCCATCGCGCCAGCTTGAATAGGTGGTCAAATTCCCAGACCAGCTGTGCGCCAATTCATGTGCAACCAGTCCATTGTTGGAGCGATCACCAGCAATAAACGTCGGTGTGAGGAAGGTCATGACCGGGTTTTCCATGCCGCCATAGGGGAAGGCTGGCGGCAGGACGATCATATCATAGCGGCCCCAGCGATAGTCACCGAACAGTGCAATTCCGGCGTCGATCATCTCTTCTGTATCGCCGACTTCCTGTGCTGCATCTTCAATGACTTCGGGTTCTGCCCATACGCCTGAACGCGGGCCAAGCTCGCGAAATTCGATATTACCCGCGGCAATGGCAATCAAATAAGGTGGGACCGGGTTGTTCATAACGAAGTGAAAGTTGCGGCGGTTATCGTCCTCCAGTTCGGGATCACCTTGGACCACGCCGCTCATGACCACATTCAAAGGGGCAGGCGCAGAGATTTTCGCTTCCCATGTCTGCCGGATACCGGGACTGTCCTGAGTTGGTATCCAAGTGCGATTATTGATCGCCTGCCCTTGGCTGAATATAAAGGGATGTTCGCCGCCAGCCGTCTGCTGCGGGCTTAGCCACTGCAAAGCTTCCGCCTCTGGAGCAGACACATATTCAACCACGATCCGGTGGGTTGCAGCAAGTTCGCCATCAGCCAGTTGGGCATCTCGTTCCAGCTTCTGATCCGGAAGCCCGATCGTCAGTGGCTCGCCTTTGCTTTCAACGACCTCGCCAAGCGCAAACTTAAGAGCATTGCCAGCCTCATCGGTGACCGCAGAAACACGAAGGCCATTGGAGTCGAGTATGATCTCGCTCGCATTGTCCGCCGCTAACACATCTAGCGTTGCGGTTCCTCCGATCGTCTTCGCATCGAAGTCCATCGCCAGATCGAGGTCAATATGCGTTACGCGCGCCTCCGCAGGCTTCGCAAAAGTCTGATCATCGAACGCTTCTTCACTTGTCAGTATGGGCGCGATGTCGCCTCGCTGCGCCGCATCTTGCGATGCTAGGCCACCGCAACCGGCGAGGAGCAACAAAAACGGAACCATAAAAAATGAGACGAGAACGCGCATCGGGATATCCTGAACAAAGAGAAATTTTGGGCGGGTTGCATAACACGGAACTGTTTGCCAGCCTCTGACCTAGCAAACTAGTCCTCGGATTAAAAAGTAGGCAAAAAATCCAGTGTGGCTCAATCTACCTTTGAATACAGTTTTCACTTGGTACCCCCGTCGTTATTGGAACCACGGGCCTGTAATCGCTAAAGTTTTGGTCGGCGCGTAAGCGTTTACGAATAGCCATTTTCCGTCGGGCGAGAAGCACCCACCTGCAAGCTCTGTCTGCATGGTCAGTTTGGCAAAGTCATACGGTCGCCCTTCTGGTGTGATCCCGCGCAAGTGGTTGTCGACGACATCTGTGTATTGATCTTCGCACACGATCAGGTGGCCATTGGGCGCAACACAAAGGTTGTCGCCATAGTTAAACTGATCTTCGCTCTCGCTTTCGAAGAACAGCTCGACCCGATCTGAGCCAGCGCCTCGGCCTGGCACTAGCCGGAAAATCTGGCCAAGCTTTTTCGCGCCGCCACTGGTCGAGCAGAAGAACAGATCATCTGTACCCATGTGGATGCCTTCCCCCCGCGCGATCAAGCTAGCGCCCTGGGCGGCCGCGCGGCTGCGTAGGTCTTCTGCTGGAGCCTCCACATCATCAAGATCAATCCACCGCACCGGATAGGAGTGGTTCATCGGCATCGCTCCTGTGCCAGAATCCGGCCAGTTGCGCGTATCTGCCAGTCCGTCGATCACCATCGCTTGCAACCTTCCGCCATCTGCGAGCCTACTTGGGGTAATGGGCAGGAAGCGATAGAGAACGCCATCATTGCGGTCCTCGGTCATATAGACGAAACCTGTCTGCGGATCGACACAAGCGGCCTCGTGATTAAAGCGGCCCATCGCCCGCAGCGGAACTGGATCGACTAAGCCTGTTGCATTTCCAGGCACTTCGAAGACCCAGCCATGATTAACCGCGAGTCCCTCGCCATAGCGCTGGCCCGGACCCGTTGGTGCTTCTTCGCACGTTAGCCAGCTGCCCCAAGGAGTGACGCCGCCAGAGCAATTACGGATCGTTCCGCCAAGGGTTCGAAACTGCCGTTTGACT
>JALZVZ010000317.1 GCA_023299945.1 Altererythrobacter sp.
ATCCATCCGGCCCCGATCGCCCAAATCATCCAGCGCATCCCAAGCCGCATCGCTGACGAAATGGTTCGCCACAAGCTCATCCGTGGCGCGCAGCATAGCCGCTTCGCGCCCGCTCCAACCATCGGCATTTGCGCCAAGTTTGATATTGGCGATGTCATCATCGCTCAGCCCGCAATTCTTGCCAATCCGGGTATGTTGGGCAAATTCATAGCCTGATTTACACAGCCAGCCGGTGCGCAAAATCACCATCTCACGCTCACGCTCATTCAAGGAATTGCGCCGCGACATGATGTAATTGCCCCAGCCAATAAAGGCGGTTAGCGCCTTGGGCGAATGGGCCAATGTGCGGAAAATATTGAGCACTCGCCCCCCGCCAACCTTATTATTGGGGTCGGCAAAGGGGGCAAGCGCCTCGCGCTGCGCTGCGTCGAGCTGCTCCATTGAAAGCGGCCCAATACGCGGGCGGCGCAGTCTCATGTCTTAGAGTACTTCGAACATGCCAGCAGCACCCATGCCGCCGCCAACACACATGGTCACGACGACATATTTCGCACCGCGGCGCTTGCCCTCGATTAATGCGTGGCCAACACAGCGCGCGCCGGTCATGCCGTAGGGGTGGCCGATGGAGATTGAGCCGCCATTGACGTTGAGAATGGAGTTATCAATGCCAAGTTGATCGCGGCAATAGAGCACTTGAACAGCAAAAGCCTCGTTCAGCTCCCACAGGCCAACGTCATCCATTTTCACGCCGGTTTGCTTGAGCAATTTCGGGATCGCGTAAACGGGGCCAATGCCCATTTCGTCAGGCTCGGTTCCGGCCACAGCCATACCGACATAACGGCCCAATGGAGTGAGGCCTTTTTGTTCCGCCAGCTTTGCTTCCATCAAGATCGAAGCAGAAGAACCATCGGACAATTGCGAGGCGTTGCCAGCGGTAATCACAGCGTCTGGGCCCATCACAGGCTTCAGGCTTTGCAAACCTTCCAATGTGGTGGTGGGGCGATTGCCTTCATCCTTGGTCAGGGTGGTTTCAACCTGAGACACTTCGCCGGTCTCTTTGTCTTTCACCATCATTGTGGTGGTGACAGGGACGATTTCATCGTCGAACTTGCCCGCTTCTTGGCCGGCAGCCGTGCGCATTTGCGATTCCAGCGCATATTCGTCCATCGCATCGCGGCTGATGCCGTAACGCGCAGCCACTGTCTCAGCGGTGCTGAGCATGGGCATGTAGACGTCCTTATGCATAGCGATCAGCGAAGGATCGGCAGCAACCCGCATTTCAGGGGTTTGGACCATAGAGATACTGTCCTGACCGCCTGCGGCCACAATATCCATATTATCGACAATGATCTGTTTAGCAGCGGTAGAAATCGCCATCAGGCCCGATGAACACTGACGGTCAATCGTTTGCGCACCCACAGAGATTGGTAGGCCAGCGCGCAAGGCAACATTGCGGCCAATATTGCCCGCCTGTGTGCCTTGAGTAAGGACAGCTCCCCAGACCACATCGTCAATTTCTGCGCCGTCAATACCGGCTCGCTCGGTCGCGGGGGCAAGCGACAATGCGCCCAGTGTGGCGCCAGGTGTGGCGTTAAAAGCGCCTTTATATGCACGTCCAATGGGGGTCCGAGCGGTTGATACTATGACTGCGTCGCGCATGGCGAGCTCCTTTGTGTAGAGTAAAAATCAATGGTCCCCCGGGGAGGAGAAACCCTTTAAATCGTGATCAAACGAAGAATTGCGTGATCCACTCGCAGATCAGTGCAGGCTTATCTTCGCCTTCGATCTCTAATGTAATCTCGCAAGTTTGCTGCCATTGGCCCGGGCGCTTTTCAACCATTTCGGTCAGCTTCCAATGGCCGCGAATGCGTTTGCCTGCGCGAACAGGGGCGATAAAGCGGGTTTTGTTACCGCCATAATTTACGCCCATTTTCACGCCATCCATTTTCGGAATATTCGAATTGGCGGAAAGATATGGGATCATCGAAAGCGTCATAAAGCCATGCGCGATCGTGCCGCCAAAGGGCGTCATTTTGGCGGCTTCTTCATCGATGTGTATGAACTGATGGTCGCCAGTGGCATCGGCGAACATGTTGATTTTTTCTTGAGCCATTTCGACCCATTCGCTGGTGCCGATATTTTCGCCGACTTTTGCAGCGATTTCTTGCGGGGTGGTCATATGCCTCTCCTGATGTGTGCGCAGGCCGCCCATTGCGACTCTGTTTATTCTGCACCGCTACATGGCGCATGATCAGGAGCAGCGCAATGGAGTGTATGCGCGGCATTTGACAGAATTCGCACAGGTAAATGCCCTGCCGCTACGGCATGGTTGTTCTTGACCAGTTACTGCGCGGCAATTGGGCCAGCCGAGGGCCCCTGGCGATTGCCTTTACGCGAAGGTCCGCGATGTTTATGCGATCCGCGTTCCTCGTCCTGTGCCAGCGAATCATGCGCGCGGCATTGATTATACAGCGCGATTTGCAGCCCCACGATCATAAGTACGACCGGCTGGAAAGCGATCCCCTGGAACAATGCGCCGACAATATAAACCAAGCTGGCAATTTGCAGCGCTTGGGCCATTGGCGCCTGCCACGTCTGCCCTTCTTCCGTTCGACCTCGCCAGCGCGAGCGGATTTTCTCCATATGCCACACACCCAGTCCGTGCAGCAGCAGCCACATGGAAAGGCCAGGCCAACCCTGCTCACCCAGCATTTCGAAGATTGCAGAATGATAGGCTCGGCCTTCATCAACCACTTCGCGATATTCCACCGATGTCGTGTTGCCGACCGTATCCTTTACCGGCATTTCATAGGTAAAGCTGTTACCGCGATATGCATCAAAGCCGCCCCCAAGTGGGTTTTGACTGACGTAATCAATGGTCCATTCCCACACGGCAACACGGGTTGAGGCGCTTTCATCGCCGCCGGGCTCTGCAATGGTTGCCATGCGATCGTAATAGCTTTGCGGCAAAAACGGCAGGGCGGCCATACCCAGCAATGCACCTGCGGCTAGGAATGTCATCCGTCGCTTCACATCGCGCAACAGCAATATGCCCAAGGCCCCGATGCACAACAGGCCCGTGCGCGCCTCTGTACCGATCGGGATCAACAGGCTGGAGAATATCAACCCAGCGGCAAATAATTTTACACGCCAATCAGGTTTGAAAATCGTGCCATGCTGGGTGAACCATACAACCAGTGGGATGAGCGAAATGGCCACCGTTGCCAGTGTCGAGCTTTCGTAAATCCCGCTATTGTCTTTGACGAAGAATTTGAGCTGCTCATAACCGCCGCCGCCCAGCACAGTCTTCATGCCGGTGCTGATAACAATTGCGCCGACCGATAAAATCATCACCATCGCTAGCGATTCCAAACGTAGGCGAGTGGTTAGGGTGAGCGGCATGAA
>JALZVZ010000318.1 GCA_023299945.1 Altererythrobacter sp.
ACGTCCGCCATGACTTGCACGGGGCTTTGCGGGATCATGCCCATGATCATATCGCGGAAAGTGGTTTCGCTGGCAGGAGGTGTCTCGCCCATGGCGATGGTGGAGGTATCCACGCCCGCGCCTGGTGCAAGGATAGTGCCCAGCCCAAGGCCCAGCCACACCGCCATTTGTCCCGTCACAACAAACAACAAAAGCGCGCGCCAACCAACACTGCCCAGCTTGCGCAGATCTCCAATGCTGGCAACGCCTGCAACCAAACTGAAGAAAATCAGCGGCACGACCAGCATTTTGATAAAGCCGATGAAGACATCGCCGATTATCTTAATGCTTTCGGCATCTGGCCCCCAAAAGCGCCCGACAATCACGCCTAGAATGAGCGCCGCGATAACGCGTTGCCACAGGGGTATTTTGAACCAGCCGCTCAGCATTATTCTCGTCCTCTCAAGACTATTTCGTCAGCACCGCTTTGGCAATTGCCGTATATATCCGCGCAAGGGCATCCAGATCAGGGATTGCCACCGCTTCGTCCCGCTTATGCATGGTTGCATTGCAAAGCCCAAATTCGATCACCGGACACACACTGCGCAGGAACCGCGCATCAGACGTCCCGCCGGTGGTGGAGGCCTCTGGACGCACGCCCGTCTCCGCTTCAACCGCCTGTGCGATAATGTCTGAAAATTCGCCCGGCGGGGTTAGAAACGGCTCACCCGATATAATCGGCTTGGCGATGCCGCCATGCTTTTGCGCAATCGCCATCACGCGCTCAGACAATAACGCGCCCGAATGCAGATCATTGAAACGGATAGAGATACGCGCCTGAGCCTTGGCCGGAATGACATTATGTGCATGGTTGATCGTATCGAGCTCAGTGATCTCAAGATTGCTGGGCTGGAACCAATCGGTGCCCGTATCCAGCTTCCACGCATCCAGCTCTGCGAGAATTGCGATCAATTTAGGGAGCGGATTGTCCGCCAAATGCGGATAGGCGACATGGCCCTGTGTGCCTTCTACCTCCAGCCAAATATTGACCGAACCGCGCCGGCCAATTTTCATCATATCGCCAAGCCGGTTGACGGATGTAGGTTCGCCGACAAGGCACAGATCAGGCTCTTGCCCAGTGGCCCGCATATGGTCGATCAAGGCGCGCGTGCCGTAAAGCGCGGGGCCTTCTTCATCGCCAGTGATGATAAAACTGACCGTGCCAGCATCTGCTGGAACATCCGCCACAGCGGCGACCATGCTGGCAATAGAGCCCTTCATGTCGACCGCGCCGCGCCCGTATAAAAGCGAGCCTCCCGGACTGGGGCGCTCTTCAGGCGCGAACGGATCGCTTGTCCATTCATTGCCGGGCGGGACCACATCCAAATGGCCTGCGAACGCAAAATGCTTGGAGCCTTCTGGTCCGCGCCGAATAGCGAACAGGTTCTCCACCGGAGCCTCAGGCGTGCCATCCGCGCCAGAGCCTGCAATAAAGCGCTGCACATCG
The DNA here is from genome assembly GCA_023299945.1 of Altererythrobacter sp. GTDB lineage: Bacteria > Pseudomonadota > Alphaproteobacteria > Sphingomonadales > Sphingomonadaceae > Erythrobacter. The sequence goes on from JALZVZ010000318.1 coordinate 1,487, forward strand.
AACCCCAGCGGGGCCAGCATAGCCTCCATCGCATCAAACACCTCACCTGTGGCAGGGGTCACGCTTTCTGCGGAGATCAGTGCCTTGGCATATGTTAGTGCATCACTCATCGGCCGCGCTCCTCAACTTGCAAAGGCCCCGGCGCAAAAGCGCTATCGAGCAAATCGGCAATCCTAATACCGGCCTGCTGCACCCGCCGCCGCGCGATGGGGACCATGGTGGCAATATCCTCTTGGGTTAGCTTCGTCGCCTTGGGCAATTCGCCAGCGCATGGCGCCGTGTCGAACGCCAGCGGATAAATCACTTCGCGCGCAATTTGCCAGCTTTCACGGCCCCATTCACCCACATCATGGGGCGCGGCACCGCCACTTAGATCACCGCGCTCCCCCGCCGAATAACGCCGCACGATTGGGCGCGCACCGCTGGTAATCGCACGCTCTGCCAAGGGGCCATCCCATATCCAATGCAAATTCATATCAGGCACAATTCCGTAATCCGCGCGCCGATCATTGGCACCGCGATCATCTTTGTCGCCGGAATGCAAAGGCATGTGAACATCGCCGGCGAAATGCACCATAAAGGCCAGCGCCTCCAACCGGATCGCTGTCGGCAGGCTTTCATCCGCCAGCAGCCGGTGGCTGCGCTCAATCTGAGCGGTCACACAATTGCCGCCTGAACAATTACGGCGCGCATTATATTCCTGGCAAATCGGCGCAGTGCGGTAATGCCACGCAGCCGTATATCCCCAGCGCCAGCGCGTGCGCCGCACACAATCGGGCCAATTGGCGGCATCGCCAAGGTTGCGGATTCGGCATTCTGGCGTGCCAAGTGATGTGTCCGCCGCAATCAGCCTCGCGATTTTGGCGCGCGATGAAGGCGCAATATTGGCCTCTGCAATTTCGGCGGTCGTGTCATGCCCAAACCCGCCCCAAGCCAGCGCCGCTGCTGGTAAAGCGAAAAGCACAGCTGCCAAGCTTAGAAAAAACGCGCGCATTATCCCGCTCCTGGTGTCGCTTCATACTGCTCGATGACCCATTCCTCTTCTTCAGAGGCTGCCACCCATTCCTGCATCCATTCATGCTCCCATACCGCTTGCATATAGCTGGCGGCAAAGCCGGGCACGACCACCTTATAGCTGATAAAGCGGCTGACGATGGGCGCGTAGAAAATATCCGCTGCGCCGAATGTGCCGAACAGAAATGGCCCCCCGTCGCCGTGACGCGCGCGGGCCTCTGCCCACAATGTAAGAATGCGCACAATATCTTCTTGGCAGCCTGTACTAAACTGCGCCCCATCAAACTTGCGGCGGATATTCATCGGGCATTCTGACCGCAACGAGCCGTAAGAACTGTGCATTTCAGCCACCATCGCGCGTGCCATGCCGCGTGCGCCCTCATCCTTGGGCCAGAACCGGTCACGGCCAACCCGGTCAGCGAAATATTCCATAATCGCGAGGCTGTCCCAAATGACATTGTCACCATCCCACAGGATCGGAACTTTGCCAAAGCTGGGCGCAAGACCGTCCTTATTGCGGCGCTTGTCCCAATCCTCACCAAACAAAGGCGTGATTAGCTCTTGAAAGGCAAGGCCAGATTGTTTGGCAGCCAACCATCCGCGCAAGGACCAACTGGAATAGTTCTTATTGCCAAGAATTAGCTTCATTTCGCGCACACGCCCCTAAGTTTTGCTCGCCAATCTCTAGGGCTTGGCGATTGCAGTGTCGAGCCTTGCGCAGTATCACTTTTCGGATGAGTTTACATCCTTTCCATCTCGCCTTTCCCGTCGATGATCTGCAGGCTGCACGGCATTTTTATAGCGGCGTGATGGGGTGCAATGAGGGGCGAAGCAGCGATACATGGATCGATTTTGATTTCTTCGGCCATCAAATCGTCGCGCATTTGTCGCCCAATGCCTCGCAAGATGCTGTCAGCAGCCATGTCGACGGCCACGGAGTGCCAGTGCCGCATTTTGGCGTGGTTTTGACAATGGCCAAATGGGAGATGCTCGCCTCCACACTGGAGACGGCGGGCATATCATTTGAGATCGCCCCGACAATTCGCTTCAAAGGCGAGGTTGGCGAGCAAGCCACAATGTTCTTCCGCGACCCGGCGGGCAATGCGCTAGAGATCAAGGCGTTTGGCGATGATGCGCAATTGTTTGCCACAGGAGAGAACGATGGAAGAAGCTGTTAGCGCCGCCTTTGCGCAATTTACCCAGCCAGTTCAGAAAATGCACCGCGATGTGCGCGCGTTAATCTTGAAGACCGCTGATGAAGTATCAGCCGGGCCGCTAACCGAAACACTGAAATGGGGCCAACCATCCTATCTGACTGAAGCGACAAAAAGCGGTACGACCATCAGGCTGGGAATGCCCAAGGGCAGGCCAAATGATTGCGCCATATTCGTTAGCTGTCAGACCAGTTTGGTCGGTGAGTTTCGGGATATTATTGACGATCCAGCGATTGGATTTGAAGGCAATCGCGCCATCATTTTTTCTGCTTTGGCACCTTTGCCAAAGGCCGCATTGGAGCACTGTATAACCCGCGCGCTGACCTACAAACGCAAAGGCTCTCTCTAACCCAAAGCATCCGCGACAACAGCGGCGCGCAATTCGGCAATGCCCATGCCTTTTTCAGCAGACGTAATGTGCAAATGCGGGAATGCCGCGACATGCTTGCGCGCTTCTTCTTCGACCTTTGCAGCCGTTGCCGCCAGTTCGCTGGCTTTGATTTTGTCCGCTTTGGTCATTACCACGCGGTAGGACACGGCGGCTTCATCCAGCATGGTCATCATTTCGCGGTCGACTTCTTTCACGCCGTGACGGCTGTCGATCAGCACCAATGTACGGTTGAGCACCACGCGGCCGCGCAAATAGGTGCGCACTAGCTTCTTCCATTTATCGACGACGCTGAGCGGGGCTTTGGCAAAACCGTAACCCGGCATATCGACAAGACGGAACTGCGGCGGCTTATCCTCGCCCCCGCCCACATCGAAAATATTGAGCTCCTGCGTGCGGCCCGGCGTCACTGAAATGCGCGCGATGCTCTTGCGCCCTGTTAGTGCATTGAGCAGTGTCGATTTGCCGACATTGCTGCGTCCGCTAAAAGCGATTTCCGGCACGGTCGGATCGGGCAGAAACTTTAGCTGCGGAGCAGACAGAACGAATTCCACCGGCCCTGAAAACAGCTTAGCCGCAGCGCGTTCTGCCTGTTGCTGTGCCTTGGCTTCGGCTTGCGCTTCAGCTTGAGCCTGCTCTTCTTCGGGCGTCACTATTTGCTCTTCCCAGCATCTTGGGCTGCCTCTCGCGCTTTGTCCGCCTTCTCTTTTTCAGCCGCTGCCCGCAATAGCGGATGCTTGGAATACAAATAGCTTTGCTGCGCCAGCGTCAGCAGGTTGGATGTGACCCAGTAGAGCAGCAGACCGGCGGCAAAAGGCGCCATCACAAACATCAAAATCCATGGCATGAAGTTGAAGATTTGTTGCTGCATCGGGTCCATCGCTGATGGGTTGAGTTTGAATGTCAGCCACATGGTAACGCCCAAGAGAACCGCCAAAATACCGATGCCAAGGAAGCCGGGAGGGTCAAACGGCAACAGGCCAAACAGGTTCAAGATTTTCGCAGGATCGGGCGCGGACAAATCGCGCAGCCAGAAAATAAATGGCTCATGCCGCATTTCAATCGCGAGGATCAGGCATTTGTAGAGCGCAAAGAAAATCGGGATTTGGATGACCAACGGCAGACAGCCTGCCAGCGGGTTGACGCCCTCTTCCTTATAGAGCTTCATAACCTCTTGCTGCTGCTGCTGCTTGTCGTCCTTATAACGCTCTTGCAGCGCTTTCATCTTAGGCTGGACAGCTTTCATCGCGGCCATCGATCCAAATTGCTTTTGCGCAATGGGGAACATCAGCCCGCGAATGAGGCAGGTGAGAAGGATGATTGCGACACCGAAATTGCCAGCAAATCCGAACAGGAGCTTGAGCAGCGTCAGCATCGGCTTTTCGATGAAGCGGAACCAGCCCCAGCTGATCGCGAGACCGAACTGGTCAATGCCGCTTTCGGCATATTGGTCGAGCACGGCGCTTTCTTTCGCGCCAGCAAACAGCCGTGTTTCTTGCGAAGCGCTCTGGCCTGCGGCCAATGTCACTGGATTATAGATTACATCGCTGCGGAACAATTGCCCCCCAAGCGAGCGATAGCTGGTGGTTGCGCCTTCTTGCGCCGGTACAAGAGCCGACAACCAATAACGGTCGGTGAAGCCAAGCCATGCCGCTTTGCCGGCCGGGGCATAGCTGCCAATCTCGGCCAAATCCTCATAATTGTTTTCATCATCCAGCGCGCCAGCGAATACACCAATGGGGCCAGAATGGACGATAAATTCATCCGGCGTGGCCATTATGCTGGTGCGGTTGATAAAGCTGAATGGCTGAATAATGGCTGCTGCCTCGCCCGTGTTTTGGACGGTTTGCGAAGCGGTGATCATGTAATTGTCATCAACCGACAGCTTGATCGAATAAACCAGCCCTGCGCCATTATCATGGGTCAGAGTAACCGGCTGAGCCGCGCTCAAAAGCTCGCCATCTGCTTGCCAGACGGTGGTATCGGAAAGCACTTTGCTGTCTTGAAGAAAACCAAATTGCGCAAAATATTGCTCTGGCGTGCCTTGCGGCGCGAACAGGCGAACAGGGCCGCTGTCCTTGTCCACCTCTTGACGGTGATCTTTCAAGACGATGTCATCAATGCGCGCGCCGATCAAATTGATGGAACCTGCCATACGCGGCGCATCGATTTTTACGCGGTTTACACTGGCCAGCGCAGTCTTCAAATTCACAGGCCCGCTTGGCTGAGCCGCAGCGCCATCAAGCGAACCGCTGGCAACTGGAGCATTTCCCGTAGAAGGCGCACCAGTCTGCGCGGCAGGCGTGGTCTGCGTCGTTTCGGTCCCAGACAAGGATGCCTCAGGATAGAAAAAGCGCAGCGCCATATCCCAGCCTAAGATCAGCAGGCCGGAAAGTGCCACGGCGAGCAGTAGATTGCGCTGATTGTCCAAAGTGAAATCCTGTATCGTCGTCTATCGCTGTATTATATAAGTACTACAGCAGTTAATGCTAGGGGACCGGATCATAGCCATGCCCGCCCCATGGATGGCAGCGCCCTAGCCGTTTTATAGTCAGCCATCCACCTTTGATTGCACCGTGCTTTTGCAAGGCCTCAATCCCATATTGCGAGCAAGAAGGCGCATAGCGGCACGTAGGAGGCAAAATGCGGCTCGGGCCCCATTGCCAGACCTTCGCGATGAAGATGAATATATGCTTCACCGGCGGGCGCCTTTGGGGGGTCTTCTTCGCCGAGAATCGCCCTTGCCTTGCGCTGCGTGAGCCAGAGCAATCTGCAATTCCTGCTCAAGCTTCGCAAAATCACGCTCAACCCCGCCCGCGCGCCCGATCAGCACATGATCGTGATCCGCAAGACCATTATCAGGAAGCGCATCGCGCAAAAGTTCGCGGAACCTCCGCTTCATCCGGTTGCGCACAACCGCATTGCCGATCTTTTTCGTGACAGTAATGCCGAACCGGATGCCTGCGCCGCCATTGGGGCGCGTTTGCAGCACAAAGCCAGACCGCGCATTGCGCAGTCCCTTGTTGGCGGCAAGAAAATCCGCGCGCTTGGTGAGAACAGTCATCATAGGAAGGCTATACGCAAAACGGACCCCCGATGGGAGTCCGCATGCCTTGGGGCCGTTAGGCCGCAAACACAAAATAAACAGCCGCGCAGAAGCGGGCCGCTCAAATCAAATTAAGCGCAAAGATTCTTGCGGCCACGACGGCGGCGAGCACGAAGAACATTGCGACCACCGGGAGTCTTCTTGCGTGCAAAAAAACCGTGGCGGCGCGCGCGTACTAGATTGCTGGGCTGAAAAGTCCGCTTCATATCGTCCTCGAAAATCAAAACTAAGATAAGGCGCATTATCCAAACTGGATTGCTCAGATGACACCTGAAAGAGAATAGGCCTTACAGCTCATCCCTTTGAAGGTGGCGCGGTTAAGGTAAGGCAACGCCTGAGTCAAGCAAGTCGACGTCCAGATATGCAATTTGCGGCGTTGCTGGCGCGGCGATTTCCAGCGCCGCGATCTGACCAAGCTCCACTGCCTCAATATCCGCAAGCGGCGCAAGGGCAGTGTTGGTCGCCAAAACAGCCACTGTCGGCGCTGGCAAAACTTCGCGAACAGGGGTCGCCATACCGCTGACCCATGGGCGCATATCATTGGAATCGAGCCACAGAGCCGAGACGTGCGGGACCGAATTGGTCATGTCGTAGAATGCCCGCGCTTTGTCATCGCTCATGCCCATCTCTTCGTAATAGTCGAGATAGAAACGATTTTCAGGCGCATCCACCGCGTAATCCTTAGGCTCGCGGCCAAAATTATCGCGCCATGAGTGGACCGCAAATTCTGCGCCGTCTTCGATTGTGTGCTTTTTGCCTGCAAGGAACAGTTCAACCGCGCCAGAACGCGCAGAGCCGCCCTGGCCAATTTTCGTAGTAAGACCCGCTTCGCGAATTTTGCGGCCTACAGTAAGGTTTGCAACATCATCGCTTGTCCCAGGGCCCTCGAGAATTTCAAAGACGCCCAAGGCGGGATAGTCTTTAAGCATCATATCGAAATATTTGGGGCTCATCGAATCGGTTGGGCCAACCAAGGCAGCGCGATTGTCATCGAGCACTTTAAAGGGGCCATATTGGGCAGCGGCAACTTGCTCTTGCGGGCGGAAGGCCGGTGCATAAATACGCCCTGATGGCGTGTGGCTGGTCGCTTTGAATTCGGTTTCACGTGATCCTTCAACGCGGATCCAGCGCTGCGTGGCATCATCCCACTCTTCAATCCAGCTCTCAACCGCAACCACGCGTTGTGCCGTGGGTTGGGTAATCGCCGCTGAGTTAACGAATGAAGCAGTCTGGTCGGCGCGCGCCGCAAATGATTCGCCATAGGTCTCAGCACTGAGACTTACGGGGGCGGCGAGGAGGCTGAGGAGCCCTGCGATAGAGAGGATTGCGTTGCGCATGCCATAGCTTTTCGCAGGAAGGTTTTTGTATTTAGCAAAAGGATATGCCTGCTCACGCGTTAACTATATTCGGCAAACCCTGAGTAATATGGTCGACAACGGGCAAATAACCCGCCAAACTTTCACTTAAGAACCTATAGTAAAGGGGGAGTTAATTGGTCGCTTTAGTAAAAACAGTGGCCTATCTTGGGCTGGAGGCACGTGCCGTCGAGGTCCAGTGTCAGGTGGCAGCAGGCCTGCCACGCTTCGCCATTGTGGGCCTGCCGGACAAAGCCGTCAGCGAGAGCCGCGAGCGGGTACAATCGGCATTGGCGTCTATGGGCTTGGCGCTTCCACCCAAGCGCATCACGATCAATCTATCGCCTGCTGACCTGCCCAAGGATGGCTCACATTACGATCTGCCGATTGCTTTGGCTTTGCTGGCAGCCATGGACGTGACAGATGCTGAGCAATTGGGCGATTGGCTGGCCGTGGGTGAGCTGGCGCTGGATGGGCGGATCGTTGGGACGCCGGGCGTGTTGCTGGCCGCATTGCATGCCAGCGAAGTGGAAACGGGGCTAATATGTCCCGCTGACCAAGGCGCAGAGGCGAAATGGGCCAGCGGCGTGCCTGTGCTGGCGGCGCCCAATCTCTCCAGTCTGCTGGGCCATTTGAAGGGCGATCAATCCCTGCCAGAACCGCAGCGCGGCGCGGTTGAACTGGCGGCGCCGACGGCAGACCTATCCCAAGTGAAGGGGCAGGAAAGCGCCAAGCGCGCGCTTGAGATCGCTGCGGCTGGCGGGCATAATTTGCTGATGAATGGCCCGCCCGGCGCTGGCAAAAGCCTGCTGGCATCCTGCTTGCCCGGTATTTTACCGCCGCTAACCCCGTCAGAGGCGCTGGAGGTGTCGATGGTGCAATCGGTCGCAGGATTGCTTCAAGGGGGCGCAATCAGCCGGTCGCGCCCCTTTCGTGCTCCGCATCACTCAGCCAGCATGGCCGCCTTAACCGGTGGCGGCCTAAAAGTACGGCCCGGCGAGGTGAGCCTTGCGCATTTGGGTGTGCTCTTTCTCGATGAGCTGCCCGAATTTCAACGTCCGGTATTGGATTCGCTGCGCCAACCGCTTGAAACAGGCAGCGTCGATGTCGCGCGCGCCAATGCCCATGTCACCTTCCCTGCTCGCGTGCAGCTGATCGCTGCCATGAACCCGTGCCGATGCGGCCATTTGGGCGACCCCATCCTAGCCTGCAGCCGCGCCCCGCGCTGCGCAGTTGATTATCAAAGCAAAGTGTCTGGACCGATGCTGGACCGGATTGATCTGCATGTTGAAGTGGAACCCGTCAGCGCCGCCGATCTTGCCACGCCCGCCAATGCAGAGCCCAGCGCGGCGGTTGCACTCAGAGT
>JALZVZ010000319.1 GCA_023299945.1 Altererythrobacter sp.
GCCAAAGCAATGCGCGCCAATTTGCCATCGCGGTGCGCAAATCCTTCGAACACTTGACCTGGCTTGCCCTTAAACCGGGCCGCTTTTGCGCCTTCGGCCAGTTCGGTTTCAAGACCATTAGGTGTGGTGCCTTGATTGACTATAAGGGCGATGAGGCGCGTGTCTGATGCACTGGCACCGGCGAATGTAATCTTCATGAAAGCTCCCGCGAGAAATTAGAATGGTCGGCCAAAAGACAATGGATCAGACCAAATGTTGTGGCCAGATGTTCAATGGAGATTGCGATTACGCGCGAGCGGTGCGATAGGCAAGCCATGTCGGGAGGATCGCAAGTCAGCGTTTGCGCTGCATCTTCAAAGCACGTTTGGAAACGGAAGCGTCCGCTAGCATTAGGTTTGCTAACGGCGAGCTTTTTTGCGTTCGGCGCGCCTGCGAGTGCGCAGGACGCAGCGCCCGCGCCTGCAAAACCTCTAACCTCCGAAGAAATTTCTGAATTCGAACGCGAAACTTCTCAAGAGCTCGCCGCTCCAGCTCCCGCCGAGACAAAAACACCTTCGCTTCCGCGCGAAGTGGATTTTGAGGCCGATAGCGCGTCTTATGACAATGTCCGCGATATCATAACCGCAAGCGGCAATGTGAGCTTGAGCGATGGCGTGCAAACCGTGCGCGCCGATGAATTGGAATGGGATCGCCGGAACCAGATCATCAACGCCAGCGGCAATATTCTGGTCAAGCGCGAGGACCGTTCAGTGCGCGGCGACAATGCGCAATGGAACCTCGTTGCAAAAACCATCCAAGTGGGCGGCAATGTCCGCCTCGTCGATGAGGCAGGCAACCAGCTCTACACGCAGTCAGTTGAGCTCGATGATGCCTTTGAAACCGGGGCAATTGAAGATGTGTTGGTGGCTTTGCGCGCTGGTGGGCGACTGGCTGCACGCTCGGGCGAGCGCGGCGATGATGGCACGGTTATCCTCAATGATGCCGCCTATACTGCTTGCAAAGTTCAAGATCCTGATGGCTGCGGCAAAGACCCCAGCTGGCGTGTGACCGCCGATCAGGTTACGTTTGATCCGGCCACCAATGTCGTCGATTTTAACGGCGCTATGCTGGAATTGTTCGGACGGCGTATTTTGCCGCTGCCAGGTCTTGCAGTGCGCACAGACGGGCGCGCAATCTCTGGTTTTCTGACCCCTAATTTGCGCATCTCTGAAAGCAATGGGGTTGAGGTCAGCGGCAATTATTACCAGCGGTTTGGCGACAATAAAGACCTGCTGCTGGGCGCGCATGTTTATACCGAGGTCGCGCCTATGGTATCGGCTGAATGGCGTCATCTGACCGACAAAGGTGCCTATCAAATCACGGGTCATGCGACCAATTCCAGCCGCATTTCCACCTTCACAGGCACGCCGGAAACCCAGAATGCTTTCCGCGGGCATTTGTTTGCCAATGGCCGGTTCCAATTTACGCCCGAATGGAGCTTCACTGGCTCGGTACGCTTGGCCAGCGACCGGACATTCCTGCGCCGCTACGATATTAGCCGCGATGACCGTTTGCGCTCAACCTTCAATCTGGAACGGATTGACGACGATAGCTATTTCTCGCTGGCTGGCTGGGCGACGCAGACATTGCAATTGGGCACGCCGCAGGGGCAAGTCCCGCTTGCCCTGCCGGTGATTGATTACCGCCGCCGTATTGCAGAGCCCACCTTTGGCGGCACGGTCGAATTGCAGGCTAATACGCTAGCGATTGTGCGCAAGGCTGGCCAAGATACGCAGCGCGCTTTTGCAGGGGCCAAATGGGATTTGCGCAAGCTCACCAATTTTGGCCAAGTCGTCACCCTTACCGCTTTGGCGCGCGGCGATGTCTATCATACCGATAGCACGCAGCTGACATCAACCGCGATTTACCGCGGCAATCCCGGCTGGGAAACCCGCGCTGTGGCGCTGGCGGCGGTGGATATTGAATGGCCTTTGGTGGGCGAGGCATTTGGCGGCACGCAGGTTCTCAAACCGCGTATCCAATTGGTTGCGACCCCGCCGATCCGCAATCTGGCCGTTCCTAATGAGGATTCCCGCGCGATCGATCTGGAGGACAGCAATTTGTTCGCGCTCAACCGTTTTCCGGGATATGACCGCGTCGAAGACGGAGTGCGGGTGACATATGGCGCCGATTGGGAATTGCTGCGCCCCGGCTGGCGGATCAAAGCCACTATCGGTCAATCCTATCGCCTTGATAAAGACCCCGCGATCCTGCCCGATGGCACGGGCCTGTCAGAACGTTTTTCCGACTTTGTGGGGCGCACAGAGGTGCGTTTCCGCGACCGTGTAAAACTCACCCACCGCTACCGGCTCGACCAGGACAATCTGGCGATCCGCCGCAATGAATTTGACGCCACCATCGGCAATGAGCGCGACTATATCGAGCTGGGCTACCTCAAGCTTGACCGCAACATCACCGTTTTAGAAGATTTGCAGGATCGCGAAGAATTGCGCGCCGCCGCCCGCCTCAGCTTTGCGCGCTATTGGTCGGTTTTCGGATCAGGCGTGCTCAATCTAACCGACCGCGACGAAGACCCCACGTTGGCCTCTGATGGCTTTGAGCCGATCCGTACGCGGCTCGGTGTAGCCTATGAAGATGATTGCCTAGAATTTGGCCTGACATGGCGGCGCGATTACGTGACGGCAGGCGATGCAGAGCGCGGCAACACCTTCCAATTGTTCTTTAGCTTGAAAAATCTGGGCTTCCGGTAACGCCGCCGATTGGCAGACGCGGCAAAGCACGCTAATTGGTTACTGCGAGGCGGCGTAGGACATGAAGCGAAGCGTTGGGACATACTCAGCCAAGGTTCAGCACAGCTTTGCAAAATACTGTAACATATCGGGTGCGTCATAAGCGCCGCAATTGGAATGACCCTAGTGATTTTGAAGACCTTTAAAAAGCATGTGACAACCGCCTCTTTGGCCCTTGCAACAAGCTCACTTGCCCTGACCCCTACACTTGCGGCCGCGCAATCTGCACCAACCCCTGCGGCGGCGCCAACTGGGGCAAACCCCTTGGGCATTCCGCAAAATGTAACGATCCTGGGCAATGACAGTCCGAACGAGCGATCCGCAACCGCGATCGTCAACGGACAGGTTATCACCGGCACCGATATTGAACAACGCGTCGCGCTGGTCACATCAGCCTCGCAAAATGAACTGAACGAGACAGAACGCCAGCGTTTGCGGATGCAGGTCTTGCGCAATTTGATCGACGAAACCCTGCAAATTCAAGCAGCCGTTGAGCAAGAAGCTGCTCCCGTGCCTGGCGAGATTGACCAGACATATGCCCGCGTGGCGAGTCAAAACTTTGGCACGGATTTGGCAGCGATGGGCAAATATCTTGCCAGCGTTGGCTCCTCCACCGCATCGCTAAAACGCCAGATTCAAGGCGAATTGTCTTGGAGCAACCTGCTGCGCCGCAATGTGCGCCCATTTGTGAATGTCTCTGAAGAAGAGGCCAAGGAAGTTTTTGAAAAACGCGAGGCAGACCGCGGTACAGAAGAATACCGGATCGGCGAGATTTATCTCTCCGCTACCGCTGAAAACCGCGAAGCTGTCGTCCAAAACAGCCAGCGGATTGTGGAACAATTGCAGCAAGGCGGCAGCTTTGTCGCTTACGCTCGGCAGTTTTCGGAAAGCTCCACTGCCTCGGTTGGCGGCGATTTGGGCTTTGTGCGCCTCAACACTTTGCCCGCGCAAATGGCAGAAGCCGCGGGGCGAATGCAATCTGGCCAGCTGGTTGGCCCAATTGAGATCCCCGGCGGCTTTGTCATCATGTATTTGATCGACAAGCAGCAAGTCGCCATGGCTGATCCGCGCGATGCCCTGCTCAGCCTAAAGCAAGTTTCCATTTCCTTCCCCCCAGGTACAACCGAGGCCGCTGCCTCTAGCCAAGTTGAGGCGTTCACCACTGGCGTGGCTGCTCTGCGCGGCTGCGGTGATGCGGACACAGCCGCTGCTGCCTTTGGCGCCAGCGTTGTGACCAATAATGAAATTCGTGCGCGGTCATTGCCTGAACAGCTTCAGCAATTGGTTTTGGGCCTACAAATTGGCCAAGTTACCCCGCCATTCGGCTCGATCGCAGAGGGCGTTCGGGTCTTGATGCTGTGCGGGCGCGATGATCCGCAAGCCGCCGCTGGCCCCTCAGTTGAGCAGATTATGTCTGAGATTGAGGAAGAGCGCGTTGGCAAGCGGGCTCAGCGTTATCTGCGTGACCTGCGCAATGATGCTTATATCGAGTACAATTGAGCGCATTCATGCCTGCGCCCTTGCCCTTAGCAATCGCGCTCGGTGATCCGGCCGGAATTGGCCCTGAATTGATTGTCGAGGCATGGGCGCAGCGCGGCGGCTCTAGGCCACTTACGCAAGCTTTCGCCGTTACTGGCGGCGCAGAAGTATTGCGCCAAGCTGCCAAAATGCGCGGCACACACTGCCCGATCGTAGAAATCGCAGAAGCGCATGAAGCAGTGGAAGCGTTTGAACGCGGGCTTCCGGTTCTTGACGGCGAAGTGGGCGAATATACGCCTGCCAAGCCTGACGAGGCTGGTGCAGCTCTCGCGGTGCAATCATTGGCGCAGGCAACACGGCTAGCCCTTACCGGCGAAGCTGCCGCCCTTGTCACAGCCCCTGTCGCCAAATCCCATATGGCCAAGGTTGGCTTTGAATTTCCCGGCCAAACCGAATTTCTCGCCGCGGCCTGCGGGCTGGCGCGTGATGATGCGGTGATGATGCTGGCGGGGCCTTCGTTGCGCACCGTGCCGCTGACCGTGCATATTTCCATTGCCGAAGTGCCTTATGCCCTGTCTGCCGATATGATCATTCACAAGGCGCGGATTGTCGCGCGTGCCCTCGCACAAGATTTCGGTATTACTAACCCGCATTTGGCAATCGCTGGCCTCAATCCCCATGCCGGTGAAGATGGCCGCTTTGGCGATGAAGAGGCACGGATTATCGCCCCTGCGATAGAAGCTTTGCGCGAGGGCGGCCCAGAGGCTGCGATTGATGCATCCGGCCCGCATCCCGGCGATGCCTTATTCACCCCGCGCGCGCGCAAAGGGTATGATGTCGCTTTGTGCATGTATCACGATCAGGCGCTTATCCCCCTGAAAGCATTGGAGTTTGACGAGGGAGTGAATGTCACGCTTGGCCTGCCGATCATCCGCACATCGCCCGATCATGGAACCGCATTTGATATAGCGGGCAAAGGCATAGCCGATCCCAGCGCAATGATGGCCGCGATCCGCATGGCAGGCGAATGCGCAATTGCTCGCAAAAGCAATGCAGATGCCAATGCCTGATCTGCCCTCGCCAGATCTTCCTCCGTTGCGTGAAGTGATTGCGCGCCACGGGCTTTCAGCGTCCAAGAAATTGGGCCAAAACTTCCTGTTTGATGCGCAATTATTGGACCGGATTGCGGCGATACCCGGCGATCTATCAGGGCAAAATGTGCTGGAGATTGGCCCTGGCCCCGGCGGCTTAACCCGCGCATTATTATTGGCTGGTGCGCGCGTCACCGCGATTGAGATGGATGCGCGCTGCTTGCCTGCTTTGGCAGAACTTTCCGAAGCTTTTCCTGGCCAGCTCAATGTCATTCAAGGCGATGCGATGAAGCTGGATCATAACGCAATCATGCAGCATGAGCCATTTCACATTGCCTCCAACCTCCCCTATAATGTCGGTACGGCATTGTTTGTGAAATGGCTTGGCAGCAACAATGCATGGCCGCCGCAATGGCAATCGCTCACACTGATGTTTCAACAAGAAGTCGCTCAGCGCATCGTCGCGCCGCCGGGCGGTTCGGCTTTCGGGCGGCTGGCTGTGCTTGCCCAATGGCGCAGCCATGCGAAGCTAGCGATGAAAGTCCACAGGAGCGCATTTACCCCGCCGCCCAAAGTGATGAGCGCAATTGTCCATGTGACCCCGCGCGATGCACCCGAAGGCGTGAATGCGCGGGTTTTGGAGCGTGTATCAGAGGCCGCCTTTGGCCAACGCCGCAAAATGCTGCGTCAAAGCCTAAAGGGCGTACCCGGCGCACTCGACGCGCTGGAAGCGGTCGGGATTGACACGGCCCGCCGCGCCGAAACATTGAGCGTGGATGAATTTGTGCAGGTGGCGCGGAAGCTGAGTTGAACTGATGCAAGCAGAGTTGCGGATCAGAGCGCAGTGTTACAATTTAATACACTTTACGATCCAATATTACTCGCGCTGATGATACATGAAAACGATGCAAAAAGCATCCTCAGCACTCGCCAATTTTTCCAAAATTATAGCCGTCAGTCTGACTGCCTTCAGCCTGACCGGATGCGGCGGAGAAGATGCACCCGCATTAGTCAATATAGCCGTTACGCCAACGCCTACACCCACTAAAACGCCCAGCCCAACACCGGTTCCAACACTTTTGGCCGATATTGAGTACACCAGCGCGGCGACTTCCATTGGCGCAATGCCGCTCTTGCTTGATATTTATCAGCCCGACACCGCCTGCGCCGCCAATCGCCCGACAGTCGTGTTTGTGCATGGCGGATCGTTTATCACGGGCAATAAGGACACAGCCAATTCGCGGCTGCTGGCAGAGGCGATAAACGCGCGCGGTTTTAACTTCGTCTCTATTCAATATCGCCTGCAAGGTGATGCACCGATCCTTTCTGCGCCTTTCGTTGCAGTGCGTGATGATTTGATCGCTGCAATAGGCGGTCAACAAGGACCGCGTTCCAACGCGATCGGCGCGGCGTTTGAGGATACAGTGACGGCTCTCAATTTCCTGCAAACCAATGCCGACACCTATTGCGCCGATATGAGCAGGCTGGCCCTGTGGGGATCTTCGGCGGGCTCGACCACTGTCATGCAAGTTGCATATGGACTGGACCAATTTGGCATCACCCGCCCAGAGCCCAGCGTCGTGATGAATTATTGGGGCGATTTGCTGCGTGATAGCGACCTTGGCGCAGGAGAAGCGCCCTTCTTCACGCTTCACGGCACCGCAGATAGTGTTGTCGACTATCAAGCAGCGCTTGATCTAACTGCGCAAGCAGATGCAGTGAGTGTCCAACATAGTCTTTATTCCGTCATCGGAGCGGACCACTCATTTGAAGCGATTAATATTGAGACCGTGAATGTTGGCGGCACCAGCCTGCTGGAGCTATCGAGCGACTTCGTTGAGGCACATCTAACCGGCACCGCGCCGCTCTATACCACGGTGGATATTACGCCTTAGCGCCCGCCCTCAGCCGCTTCGCCCATGCCGCAATCCTAAGCGCAAAGCACAGAGCAAAAATGATCGCATAGGCAAGGCGGAATGTGCCCGTCTCTTCGCCAGTTATCTGGCTTAAAATCAACGTAGTGAAGAAAGCTGCTGCTAGCGCATAGATGCCCACAATATGCAGCCATTTAACGAATATACGGGGCAGCGTCTTCGCAAGCTTGGGGAAGCTGGTAACGTTCATGCCGACCAAGACAAAATAGATGTATAGGCCAGGGTTGAGATAAAAGTCTGAAGCCGCAGCGCCTTCGCCAATCAGGTAGACCGTCAGCAAGATCATATGGACATGGTGGTTGCCGGCCAAGGTCAGGCCAAAGCCAGCCCGTTGGCGCAGCAATGATCCAAACCGCTTGGCTCCGAATAAGTCGACCAAGGGCCGCGCAAGCAAGACCGGAATAAACAGCATTGCAGATATACGCCCCGTCCACCGCGTCGCCATCTGCAAAGCGGTTTCATCGAGTAGGAGTTGCGTGACCGCGATTGTCGCAAATGCGATTGCGACACCCAAGCCAACTGCTTTCCAAGGGTGTTTGTACGGAAAAACCACCGCTGCAAATTACATATGCGCGCGATCATTGTCCAATCACTCGCAATGGCGCGGAGCGAACCTGAAATTAGCGCCCTAACCCGCCTTTTTGCTCAATCTCCA
>JALZVZ010000320.1 GCA_023299945.1 Altererythrobacter sp.
GGATTTGGTGACGATCACTGCATCGTTAGACAGGCTCGCGCCAACTTCTTCCGCCACGGCATAGACGAAGGATAAGTCTGCATGGCCATCGCCGCGTCGGCTGGGTGTGCCCACCGCGATAAAGATGGCGGCGGCGTCCTTGATACCCTCGGTCAGATCGGTGGTGAAGGACAGACGGCCAGCCTCGACATTGCTCGCAACCAATTTGGCAAGCCCCGGCTCATAAATCGGCATTTCGCCGTCATGCAGCCGGTCAATTTTGGATTGATCCTTGTCGATACAAACGACATCGTGGCCAAAATCGGCAAAGCACGCTCCAGAGACTAGGCCAACATAGCCTGATCCAACCATTGCGATTTTCATGTCTTCAATTCCTCGTGGGCGATGGCGATCGATGCATCCTTGTCGACAGCCTTGATTATGCGGCGCGTGTCATCTTCTAGCACCAAAGCTGTTAACACTCCGCTGCGGAATGCGCCTGTGTCGATGCCAATGCGAATGCCGCGATCCTCAACATCGTCAAAGATGGTGTGACCGTGGACGACGACCTTGGGCAAGGGCCCTTCATAGCTGAGGAAACGGTCGCGGATCCACAGCATATCCTTGCGGGTTTGGTCCTCAATGGAGCGCATGGGATTAATGCCTGCATGGACGAAGAGATAATCGCCCGCGATGACCTTTTCCTCAAAGCCGTTCAGGAAATCACGATCGGCCTGCGGGATAATGCTGGGCAGGCGGGTCAGCAGCTCGCTAACAGACAGCCTGTTATAATCCGCCAATGGAATGCCGTAGCTCAGCACGGTTTCGCGTCCGCCATGCTTAAGAAAGTGGCGCAGGACTTCTTCATCATCGAAGGATTGGAGAAACATTTCCTCGTGATTGCCGGCCAGAATGCGCACTTTGCGCGCGCGCTGCCATTCGCGCGCGCGGCGAATAACGCCTGCGCTGTCGGCGCCGCGATCAACCAAATCACCCAGCAGCACTATAGTGGTGTCGGCTGGCCCTGATGCGCGGTCATCAGCGTCTATCGCGTCCGCCAAGGCTTCGAACAGGTCGCAGCGTCCGTGGATATCGCCCACGACGTAATAGCGCTCACCCGCCGGTGTGCTCGGCAGGTCTGCTTTGGGCGATTTGGAGCCGAGGAGGTTTTTGAGCGCTGATAGGACCATGGAAACTGCGTAGCCTTACTTGTTACATCCCGCTGTAAGCCAAGGCATTTGGCTCGGCAACCAAATCCCCCCTGAATGCGTCCAAACAAGTGGTGCAAAATTTCAACACTATTGCAGAGTCTGTGCATCACTTTTGATTAGTGGCGCAATTTCTCTTGTGCACTGCGGCAAAATACGGCAGCTTTATTGTGCTTTTGGTAGAGGTAACCCGCTTAAATGAGGTTCCCGCCAAAAACGCAGGCAGGGATTGAAGCAACCATAACGACAAACCAAAAAAGGAATTGTCATGCTAACGTCCATCCGCGGCCTTGTTGCCGCAACTTTTGCTACCTCATTTGCTCTCGCAGCCACGCCTGCCATGGCCGATGAAACCATTTCTAATGATACATTGATTGAACTGGGTCTTGGAACTCAGGCTGATGACACTGCGCTTGATGCGGAAAATGAAATTACGGTTATTGATACAGCAGCTGTCGAGCGCGCTGTTGAAGAAACCGAAACTGATAAAATCAGCCTAGCTGCTGGTGAGAGCAGTTTTGAATTTTCCGGCAATGTCGCATTGGTGAGCGAATATCGCTTCCGCGGTGTTGATCTGTCGGGCGGCGATATCGCTGTTCAAGGCGGCGTCGATATTTCGCACAGCTCTGGCTTTTATGTCGGCACTTGGGGCTCATCGTTGGATGAAGACACCGTGGGCTTTGGCCATACCGAGCTTGATGTTTATGGCGGTTACAGCGGCGATCTGACCGAGGGCGTTTCGTTTGACCTTGGCGTGATTGCCTATCTTTACCCCAATGCTGGCCCTGGCGATTTCGACTATGTTGAGCTGTATGGCTCGGTCGGCTTCACATTCGGCCCTGCAGAAGTGACCTTGGGCGGCGCCTATGCGCCTGATCAAGATTCGCTGGGCAGCACGGACAATCTTTATGTCTACACCGATCTTGGCGTTGGTATCCCGGGCACGGGCGTCACGGTAACCGGCCATGTCGGCTACACTGATGGCTTCCTTACCTTCACCAATGACAGCAAGGCTTTTGATTGGTCAATCGGCGCGGAAACCACGCTGTTTGGTCCCGTCAGTGCAGGCGTTGCCTATGTCGGTGCAGAGGGCGATATCCCTGCTGGCAGTTACGACTTTGTTGATGACGCATTTGTCTTCACATTGAGCGCGAGCATCTAAGGCTCGCGCTTTCAAGCGGACGCAGATTCGCTGGAGGAACGAAGAGAAGGCGCGGGCCCGCTAACGGGGCCCGCGCCTTTTCCTTGTGAGAAGGGAAGGCTTGGCGCTATATATGTGACGCAATATCACGGCAAAAGGCCCAACCAATATGACCAAATTCCTCCATTCCATGATCCGCATCACCGATCCAGATGCCACGGTCGCTTTCTTCAATCTGATCGGTTTGGAAGAAGTGCGCCGGTTCGAAGTGGAGGCGGGCCGCTTTACGCTGATCTTTCTGGCAGCGCCGGGAGAGGCGGGCATTGCCGAGGTGGAGCTGACCTATAATTGGCCGCCCGAAGATGGCGGTGCGCCGGAAACTTACGAGAGTGGCCGCAATTTCGGGCACCTGGCTTACCGCGTCGACAATATTTACGAGACCTGCCAACGGCTGATGGATGCCGGTGTCACGATCAACCGCCCGCCGCGCGATGGCCATATGGCCTTTGTGAAATCGCCGGACGGCATTTCGGTGGAGCTATTGCAAGACGGCAATCTTGATCCGCAAGAGCCATGGGCCAGCATGGAAAATACTGGCAGCTGGTAAGCGCTGCATTTTTACCTGAACGCACATAAAAGGGCGCGGAACTCAAAACGAGATCCGCGCCCAATTTTGTGGGTCAAGAGGCCCGCTTCGAGCCGTCCCGGTCAGTCCTTATTGTCAAGCTTGGCCGCGCTGTCCGGGTGCTCGGTTGAGAACCGCAGAATCACATAGCCCAGCACTGCTGAAATCGCCGAGCCGATCAGAATGCCAATCTTCGCCTCGTCAATCAGGAATTGGTCGCCTGGGAAGGCGAGCAGGCCAATAAAGAGCGACATCGTAAAGCCGATTCCGCAAAGGATTGTTATGCCCCAAACCTCTTGCCAGCTGGCATGTTCAGGGCGCGGTGCAAATCCGGTTTTTTCCGAAATCCAAATCGCGCTGAAGATACCCAATTGCTTGCCGACGACCAATCCAGCTGCAATTGCAATGGGCAGTGGGTCGAGCAGGTTTTGCAAAGTCATACCTGCAAACGATACGCCCGCATTGGCAAAGCCGAAGACGGGCACAACCAAATAGGCGCTCCATGGGGCAAGGTTATGCTCAAGCCGTTCCAGCATGGAATTGCCATCCTTGCGGTGCATCGGAATGGTCAGGGCTGCTAAAACGCCGGCAATCGTCGCATGAACGCCTGTGTTGAGCACACACCACCACAGCACAATCGCAAGCAATATATAGGGCCAAAGTCGGCTGATATGGATGTGGTTGAGGTAGGCCATAAGGCCCAGCACAATCGCCGATGCCCCCACCCACATTACCGACACTTCTGGAGTATAGAAAAAGGCGATCACGAGCACTGCGCCAATGTCATCGACAATCGCGACAGTCAGCAAGAATAAGCGCAAGGATGCCGGAACGCGGTTGCCGAGGATGCCGAGCACACCCATCGCAAAGGCAATGTCTGTCGCTGCCGGGATCGCCCAACCATTGGC
>JALZVZ010000321.1 GCA_023299945.1 Altererythrobacter sp.
GGGTCTTTTACTTGATAGGCAAAGACGCTCGCGCCGCTGGTCTGCGCATCGGCACTTTTCAGCAATTCAGGCAGGCCGTGACCGTAAAAGATGTTGTCTCCAAGCACGAGTGAGCTTGGCCCGCCCCGCACAAAATCGGCGCCAATATGAAACGCTTGCGCCAATCCTTCGGGTTTCGGCTGTTCGGCATAGCTGATTGATATGCCAAAGCCGGAGCCATCGCCCAAAACGCGCTGGAATTGCGCGGCATCTTCGGGCGTTGTGATAATCAGCACATCTTCAATCCCCGCCAGCATCAAAGTGCTCAACGGATAATAGATCATTGGCTTGTCGAAGATTGGCATCAATTGCTTAGAGACGCCCTTAGTCAGTGGGTAAAGCCGCGTTCCAGAACCTCCAGCCAGAATGATACCCTTGCGTTTTGTGGTCACTAGATGCCTCTTTTAACGATCAATATAGTGCAGTGTTGCTGCGCTTGCCGTATGCAGTGTGAGGGGTCAATGGCGCAAGGCTAGTCCTAACCAGTGCCGGCCACTGGCAAGCAGCGTCAATACTGCTAAGCATAGCAACTATACCATGGCCAATAACGCAATCTTTCCAAAGCATTCTGCTGAAATTGAGGCATTGCTAGCGCGCGCATTACAGGGCGCGGAGGCAGCTTGGCCGCGCGCATTGGCGGCAGCACAAATTGCCGAGATTTGGCCGCCTATATCTGCCCATGGAATTAGCGGATTGCTCGTTCAAATGCCATTTGATGAAATCGGTTGGCCGCAAGAATTGTGTGACGGCATTCGCGAGGAAGCGCGCCTTCAAGCCCTTTGGGAAGAAGAACACCGCCCCTTCATCGCCGATTTGGTTGAGGCTGCGCAAAAATCAGGTATTCCTGCCGTAATTATGAAGGGCACTGCGCTTGCCTATTCGCTTTACGCTGATCCAGCGCACCGACGCAGAGGTGACACTGATCTGCTGATCCGGCCGGGCGACCTCTCGCAAATGCGCAGAACTTTGAAGGATTGTGGCTGGGTTCAAAAAGGCCAATCTCGCCTTGCCCAAGAAGATTGGGCAAGGCCTTCACGGTCAGGCTTCACCCATATAGTCGATCTGCATTGGGCGGTTAGCAATGCCCCGGCCATTGCAGAAGGTTTGGCCGTCGAAGACTATTTCATTGGCAAACAGGAATTGGCTCAGCTGGGCGCATATGCCCACAGCCCCAGTGCTGTGCATCAATTACTACAAGCCAGCGTCAATCAAGCCTCGCACCTGCTTGAAGGGATGGGCGATGGCACCGCAGATATGCTTGGCGGGCGCAGGCTGATCTGGGCGTGCGATTATCATTTGATTGTCCGCGAATTTGGTAGTGCGCAATGGGATGAATTGATTGAAAAAGCACTTGTGGCTCGGCTGGCTGGGACAGTGCGCAAAGGATTGGCATTGGCGATGGAAACTCTCGGGAGCGAAGTACCCGCCTATGTCATGGATGCCCTGCAGCGCGGCGCAAAGGACGACCGCGCCATCGCCTATTTTAATGCCCCTTCAGCCGCAATGCGCTTTGCCGCTGACATCAAGGCGAGCAAGGGTTTGGCGGCCAAAGCCCGCTTATTGAAAGTGCATGTTATGGCAACACCGGAGCTCCTGCATGCGCGCTATCCTGAGCGCACAGCAGCGCCGCTTTGGCAGCTTCGTGTGCGCCGTATCGCCAGCATTGCGTTGCAAAGCCTAAAGCGGCCGGCGAGATGAGCAGCCTGCAAAAATCCAGCTTTCTATTGCGCCGCGCTGCGCCCTTTGCCGGCCCAATCGCAGTGATTGCAGGGCTAACATTACTGGCCTCTGTGGCGACCTTGGCGATCCCCTATCTTTTGTCGAGGGTGCTGGCCGCGATGATCTCTCCAGCCTCGCTGACGCTCCCTACGATCGCTTCGTATTTGTTAGCGGCTTTGACGGTGATGACCGCGCTCAATATCACCGCACGCGTTTTGTCAGCACGCACATCACTGAGCGTTTTGGCAAAACTGCGGACCGAGGCGCAGGCGCATTTGCAATCCTTACCAATGGCCTTTCATGAACGCAGCCGAAGAGGCGATATGCTGGCTTTGTTGACTTATGAGGTCACACTGCTGAGCGGCTTTTTCACCGGCTCGCTTGCCAGCCTTCCAGCCAATCTGTTCACAGCTGCAGGCGCGGTTATTCTGCTGTTTGCGATCGAACCATTTATGGCCTTGTTCGTGCCGATCGTGATCGCACTATTGGTGTTGGCTCGCAAATTGATTGGGCGGCATTTATGGACGCTGTCCAAGCGCTCTCAGGCCTCTGACGCGGCTCTGGTTTGGGAAGCTGAGCGCGGGCTTGCAATGGCTGGCGCGATCAAATCCTTTGCCGCCGAAAACGCCTTTGCCGCGCATTATACTAAAGCTGCAAAACGATCGTTTGCAGACAATTTTGCCGAGGCGCGGGTGCTTGCCTTTTTTGGCCCTATCGCTGGGTTATTCGCGGCCACGGCCGCAATTGGCCTGCTCATCATTGCCGGTGAACGCATTGCCATAAGTGGCCGCGATCCGGCTCAGCTGTTTGCATTTATCTTATATGCGGCTTTGCTCACGCGTCCCCTGGGCAGTTTGGTCAGCGCCTATGGTGACTACAAAAAAGCGCAAGGCACGCTGGACCGGATGGACAATATCTTAGCCATGCCTGCTGAAGCCGGTCTAGATGAAGCTCTAATAACGCCGGATTTATCGCAAGAAACCATCCGATTTAATGCCATCAATTTCACCTATCCACAGCGCCCTCAAACGCTGCATGACATCAATCTCAGCATTAAGCCCGGCGAAATTATCGCGCTAACTGGCCAAAATGGCGCTGGCAAAACTGCGCTCTTGCGGCTGTTGCTGCGTTTTTACGACGCAGACAGCGGTATAGTCCAAATCGGCGAAACTGCGCTCGAGCAAATCAATATTGCCGCTCTTCGGATGCAAATCGGCTATGTCCCCCAACACGCATTGCTGTTCGATGGAACCATTGCTGATAACATTCGCTTTGGCCGCAAGGATACTGGCGACGCTCAAATCGAACAAGCGATTGCCCTTGCCCAAGGCCAAGAGTTTATCGCCAATCTGCCCCAAGGTTTGGACACGTATATTGGCGACAATGGCATCCGGCTTTCAGGCGGTCAGCGCCAGCGTATTGCCCTGGCCCGCGCGCTTCTCGCTGATCCGCCAATGCTTATCTTGGACGAAGCAACAAGCATGTATGATGCAGCCAGCGAAGCGGATTTTGTAAGCACATGCAGCGCAGCGATGAAGGAGCGAACGATCCTGATAATCACCCACCGGCCAGCCAGTTTGGCGCTGGCGCAGCGCATGTTGCATTTGAAAGATGGGCGGTTGGTAGAGAGCTAGGCCGATTTTCTCGTGACCAAACCAGCCTCCGCCAGCTCTCCGATCAATTCTGCTACATCAGCCTCAATAACATCGCGGGGCGCGTCAAATTCCGCCTCCACGGCGTCGCATAACGCGGCCATGGTAACGGGCGCATCGCCCAGAATTTGCCAGATTGCGCTGCCCACTGCGTTGAGGCCAAAATATAGGCCACTTGCTAAATCGAGCAGCACAGCTTCGCCGTTTACTTCGCGCGCAACAACGTCATCGGATGCGGCGATTGTATCGTGCGAATTCATTGAGGAAAGCCTTTTAAAGCAGCAGCACGGATCGCTGCAATCGCGTCTGGTAATGCCGAATATTCACGGGGATAGTCAAGCGCGAAGCAAGGCACAGCCATTGCCAAATCCGCCAACCGCGCAAAATGCGCGTTCAATCTTGGCTTGTCTTCTACGTCCAGAATAAAGCAATGCCGGAGCATTTGGCTGAGCGCATTTTGACTGGTTATCGAGGTGATCTCAACCGTCTCCGCTGAACCATCACCGAGCAGAAAGATTGCCCGGAGCGGCACCGGTGTATCTTGCACCGCCATATCCGGGGCGAGCAAGGCGGAATGCTTCGCCTCCTCATCCCAGCGATCAGATGCACCCCCGAGCAAATGCTGCGCGCTGTCAGCAAACAGCCGCAATTCCGGCGTTTTCGGCTGGAGCCAATAGCGCCGCTGTGTTTGCCCATCATCGTGTTTAAGCTCGGTCACATCCTCTGTCACAAATGCCATTCCAGCACTGGCACATGCACCTGCAAGCGTGGTTTTGCCGCTGCGCGACTGGCCCAGAAATGCGATGCCGCCCCAATCACTGCCCAACTTATTTGCAACAGCGCTGCCGTGCAAATTCAGCCCGCCATTGTGATTGGCAAGCATTGGCTTGATGGCATTGGTGAATAGGCTCTCTGCAACCCTGGGTTCAGCGCCTAAGGCTGGCCAGCACCTCACTGCGCCATTACCTGAAATCTCGAAATCTGCCTCATCGTAAAATCGTACCAATATTCCGGTTGATGTGCGGTAAAAGCCCGCCTTTGCCCCGCCATCAGGCATCATCCATTGGTCATAGGCGAGCGCACCTATTGGCTCTTGCAGGCGAGGTCTCTCACGGCGAATTGCAGTCACTTTTGGTTGCCCTGCCCAAAGGCATCGGGATCAAAGATGGCGCCTTTCCATGTTGACATTTTTTGGACCAAAGCGCCGCTTGTCACATTCTCTACGGTCCAAGCCAACATCGTATCACAGGGCCGCATTTTGATCGTGACGGCGAGCTGATCACCAGCGCGGACAGCAATGGGCTGCTCCAGCGGCAGGAACGCTTGCGAACGGCCAATTGAACTCTCTTTCAGCGGAGAATTGTTCATCCAAACATCGCCGCCCAGCAAGCAATCAAACCATCCCGCGAGCCCGTGCATTTCAGCGTCTTTCGCAGCGGTGAGTGTCGCGGAGAAATGGAAAAACTGCGCCGCTTCAGCGCCCAAAGTGATGCTGCCCAAATCGCAGGCATCAGAGACGATTTCATCGGCGGCAAAGTCGACAATGTGCTTTGTATTGGCCGATTTTTCGCGCAGCCAGTGAAATTCTGGAAGACTGCCTGTCCCGCTCCATAGATTTACGCGCGCCGCCTGGGCCTTGCTCGACACCGCGGCCACTTCCATTCGTAATTCGCGCGGGATCACAAGGCCGCCCGGTTTCAAAAGCCGCTTTTGCGCGTCATGCAGCATAGCTATTATGCCGTAATCTGCACCAAAATGGCCGATATGATCGCAGATGATTACATCCACTTTTTGACGAAGATCTGCTTTATAGCTTGAACTCGCAATGCACGTATATCGCTCTGACAGACCGGATCGCTGCACCGTTTCGCGCGCGACATGCAGAGCCTCGCTATCGTCAATGCCCCACACGTGCGATGCACCATGCTTAAGGCAAAGCATACCCAATACGCCAAAGCCACAGCCCAAATCGGCAACGGTGTCACCGGGCTTTATGCTGCGCGCAATAGCGTCTGAATACAGGTCCAAACGGTGGGGAAGCTGAAAATAGCTGAGATGCTCATTAAAAACGTCGCTCATTGAGCCCAGCCTTAAAAGAAAGGCTTACATGCCTCCCATGTTGAACATTTGCGTGGCCATACCGTCCATATTTGGGCCAAGGCTGCCGCCGGTCAGGTTGCGGACCGAGCCAAATTTCTCAAGACGAGGCTTTGAATATTTAGCCTTTTTCTTCATGTTCGTATTTCCA
>JALZVZ010000322.1 GCA_023299945.1 Altererythrobacter sp.
TCGAGCATATCACCGGCGCGGGCTTGGCCTTCTTCGATGACGCGGTAATACCATCCGCAATTGTGCTGTTTGATGATGGCGGCGACCATGGCTTTACGGTCAAAACGGTGCTCGATCTTCCAGCAAGGTTGGCGCGGTTGACTGATTTCTAGCAATGCGCTGCCTAGGCGGAACTGGTCACCTATGTGGACATCTGCCTCGGTCATGCCGGAGACGACAAGGTTTTCTCCGAATGCGGGCGTGGTATTCAGCAATGCATGCCCGCCCAAATGATTGTCCCACCATGCGTAGTGATCATGGGGGTAGTGATGCACGGCCATGTCCACGCCGCCATGGTTCTTTCGGTCGGCTTGTACGTCGCCCTCAATGCCAAGGCTGCGGATTGCGGCGAGGCCGTCTATTGGGGTTTTGACAAAGGCGCTCTGCTCATCGCCGCGAAAGACGCGCGCTTGGCCTGTGCAAATGGCTTGCACTTGGGCCTTCACGCAGAAGCCTCTGCTTCAGCCGCAGCCGCCTCGCGGTCTCGGTCTGCTCTGCTTTTCTTCTCCGCCGAAGTTTTCAGCTGCCCGCAGGCGGCATCAATATCGCGGCCTCTTGGCGTGCGAACGGGCGCGCTGATCCCGCCTTCAAACACGATATTGGAAAAGCTAGCGATCCGGTCAGGTTCGGAGCATTCATAGGCGCTGCCGGGCCATGGATTAAACGGGATCAAATTCACCTTGGCGGGCAGATCATATTGTTTGATCAGGCGGACCAGCTCGTGCGCATCTGCGTCGCTGTCGTTCTTACCTCTAAGCATCACATATTCAAACGTGATACGCCGCGAGTTGGATGCACCGGGATAATCTGCGCAAGCTTGCAGCAATTCCGCCAAGCCATATTTGCGATTGATCGGCACGATCTCGTCGCGCACTTCCTTATTTACCGCATGCAGTGACACGGCCAGATTGACGCCGATTTCCTCGCCGCAGCGCGCCATCATCGGGACAACGCCGCTGGTCGAAAGCGTAATCCGCCGCTTTGATAGAGCCAGCCCGTGGCCGTCCATCACCAGCGACAATGCATCGCGCACATTGTCGAAATTATAGAGCGGTTCGCCCATGCCCATCATTACGATATTGGTAAGCAAACGGCCATCTGATGTGTAGTGGCCAGCATCCTCTGCTGCGTCCAAACCTTCCATTCGGCCTTTGGGCCATTCGCCCAAAGCATCGCGTGCCAGCATGACTTGGCCAACGATTTCGCCCGGGGTCAGATTGCGCACAAGCCGCATGGTGCCGGTTGCGCAAAAGGTGCAGTTTAAAGTGCAGCCGACCTGGCTGGAAACACACAGCGTCCCGCGATCGGCGTCGGGAATGAAGACCATTTCAAAATCATGGCCATCATCTGTCTGCAGCAGCCATTTACGCGTCCCATCAGTGCTATGCTGGGCCTCGATGATATTGGGGCGGCCAAGCACAAAGCGTTCCTCCATCCACGGGCGCATCGTTTTGGAAATATCGGTCATGGCAGCAAATTCGCTTGCGCCGCGGTGATACAGCCAATGGAATATCTGCTTGGAGCGCAGCTTTGCCTGCTTCACGTCCAGCCCGGCGGCTTCCAACAGTTCGCGAATGCGTTCCTGAGGAAGGCCGACCAAATCGACGCGGCCATCGGCTCGCGGGGTTACATCGCGCGGAGTGGTAACCGGATCATCGTGTCCGGCGATGGGCATAAGGTTGGTGTCTGGCATAGCAGCGCCGCATATAGTGCAAGGTGCAGCTTGGCTAGCGGCTTTGAATCAGTCAAGAAGGGCGCAGCTGGCGGCATAGCCTTCGTATGTGGTCTCGAACTGCTCTGCACTTTTGGCGACGCTGTGCATGATAGGCGTAACAAAGATCGATTTAATCTCCCGTGCTCCGGCTATTGCAGGGCACGTGACTTCAACGAATTTGCCTTCCGCATTTGCGAGCAGGAACATGCGGTCCATCACGTTCAAGGTTGCAATCAAATAGGTGTTAAGATCAACCGGCAAGGGCTCGGCTTTGGCTTCCAGCACGGCAGAAAGCTCTTCCATAATCTTAGCACATATAAGAACGCCTTCGAGGCCCGTATTGCTGGTCTGTAGACACGGCGTGGTCGCTCTGTCCAATTCGAGCGCCAATGATCCGAAGCTGGCCACGAAGGTCTGCTCAATTTTGGCTTTTGGGCACTTCTTTACGTAGCGCATCAATCGTTCAGTAGAGGATTGGCCCAATGCAGCGAGCCCATCAGTGTCTTCAAAAAACTCTGCAAACCCAGCATAACGCTCAATTGCGCCGTGAACGACTTCGCAGCCGGCCAAATCTGGTTCTGCCCGAAGCAAATGTAGGCGGGCAATCTCGGCATCAATAGCCGTGAGATAAATCATTTTTATCGCGCGGTTATAGGGCGTGTCGTCAGGGTATTTTTCATCCAGGGACTTTTTGAAACCAGCGCAATTGGCAATCGAGGTATCGAAAGACAGAATATTCTTTGTCATAATTTTGCAGCCGTCGAGAGCGCTTTGCGCGCCGCCAAGAACCACTTTTTCGCGGGTGGATAATTCCTGAGCTGCTGCGGGGGTGGTCAAAAAAGACTGGCGATTGCAATAAAAAGAATTCGCATGTCAGACGGTCACGTGCCGGAGTTATCACTCAGCTGGCTAGTAAGGCTTTGACCGCCAGCCTTGTACATTCTCGACAAACTCTAACCCTTCGCGCATCCAAGCGTCGCTGCATCCATCGCTGTGGCAGAACCGGCAAGTTTATACGTGTTGGAAAAGCGCCGTCCTCTGCTGTCAGTGGCTTTCACTACCATCTGTTTGGCCGAGCGCATGGCGGCCACAATCTGCGCATCCATCCGCTTATCCTTGGCCCACGCATCGCCGCCGCTGCCGGTTAGTGTGAATGATTTGTCGCCCATCGTCAGCGTGATCGCTTTGCCGGATGAGACATTGCGCGAAAGGCGAAGATGCAGCTGTCCGCGTATTTTGCGAGCAGGCCAAGTGGCGACAGAGGCAAAGGGCGCATGATCACGCTGGCGGGTTGAGGGCGCAGCTTGTGCAATGGCATAGCAGCGCGGGATGCCATCATCGCGAAACGCGCCCCAATCATTATAAATGCCGAGGTGATCCTTTGCCGAAGCAGGCACAGCAAGCGTTGCCGCCGCGACCGCAAAAAAGGTTCCAGCAAAAGCTGCGCGTTTTATCATTACGATGCCTAAACCCCGCAGACCCGTTTAACGCAGGAATGCAGAGGCCGTGCGCGGCCCACCAAAGCGAGCATTCTCAGGATAGAGATGCTCGTAAACGGCGGCATTTTCGATCACGCGGCCAACATAATTCTTGGTCTCGTAAATCGGAATGCGTTCAATCCAAGTCACCCAATCCATGCCGCCTTTGCGCGGATCACCATTGCGGCGCAGCCATTTGTTTACATTGCCCGGGCCCGCATTATAGGCCGCGATGGCGAGCGGGTACGAACCGCCATAATAATCCAGCATGCGCGCGAAATAGCCATCACCCAGACGGATATTGTAGCTGGGGCTGTCGATCAGATTGGCGCGCAAATAGCTCATGCCAAGCTTGCCAGCTTGCTCGCGTGCAGTACCCGGCATTAGCTGCATCAGACCGCGTGCACCAGCATGGCTGATTGCGTTCTGCGCAAACTGACTTTCTTGGCGGGCGATGGCGTGAACCATGGTCCAATTGCTACCCGCGGGCACTTGCAACGTTGGGTGACCAATAGGGGTAAAACCGCCAAACCCATCAGCCTGTGCAGCATCTGAAAGATTGACCGCCAAATCGCGGCGTCCTGTTTGCAAAGCCAGATCAGCGACCATCAAATGATCGCCCAAAGTTTCGGCATCTTGCGCAATGGCGCGGTAGAATTGAATACCCGTGCGCCACGGTGCACCTTGTGCGACATGACGCACAGCCTTGGTCAAGGGGCGCGCATCAAAGGCCGCGCGTTCCTCAGGTGAAATCGCAGTCGCGGCGCGCGCATCCAAGGCAGGCAGCGGCCGGCCCAATTTTTCCAATGCAAGCATGCCGTAGAAACGGTCAGGGTAGCTTGCTGCCATTTCCCAATATTGCTGAGCCTGAGTAAGATCGCCAGAACGTTGGCTGGCGAGGCCTGCCCAATAAAAGCCTTTGGAACGGGTTTGCGGCGTGCGTGCTGCTGCGCCGTAACGATAGAATAGCGGAGCTGCCGTGCGGCCATCGCCGAGGCTCCACAGAGCCTTGGTTCCGCCCAGCCACATCAGCGAGGTGTAATCGTCGCGCAGCTTAAACGCGCCTTTGCTTACGTCTGTATTGGCAGGGAAAAGATCATCGACACTGCCTGCAATTTGCGCAGCCTGACGCGATCCGCCGCCCTTTGCGACCCGCAGCATTTCGCCAATCATGACCTCTGGATCATGGGCGGGGCGATTAAAGCGCGGACGCGTTGAAAGCAGATTGATCGCACGCGATAATTGCTTGCTGGTGCGGTAATAGCGCGCCAGATTATAGACATAGCCCGGATCATTCAGCGCGCCGTTGGGCACCTGCAGACCGGCGGCGCTCGGCGTTGACCCGCGCAGTAAAGCAAGTCGCGCCATATAAAGAGCCTGCTGCGATGCGGGGACATTGATCATATGCCGCGATGCACCGGCTGCATTGCGCTGCCATAGTAACGCATCCATCCGAGCGGAGTGATCATCAGAGGAGAACTGCGGGCCGTAAAGGCCAAGAATATAGGTTTCAGATGATGGGCTCATCGCGCCGCCGCGCCACGCATCGCGCGCCACTTGTGATGCCTCGGGCCGTCCAACTGATTGCAACGACAAAGCATAGCGCGCTTTGCCCGAATTGGTGACAGGCGGCATTCGGTCAAAATAGGCAACCAAAGTCTCAGCGCCCGGCGCGGACTTATCCAGAGAATTTTCTGCCCGTGTCCGCAAAAGGGATTCGCGTGGGAAATCAGGATAGGTCAGCACAAAGCCGGCATAGGCATCAAAGCCTGCGGTGCGTGTGTTGGTTAGCTCGCCCCAACGCGAAATGGCCTGCGCGATGCCGGTTGGCTGCCGCGCAACCAAATTGCTACGCGCTTGATCCCACCTTTGTGCTGTCTGCGAAGCATCAGAGCCTTGCGCAGAACATGCGGTGGAAATCAGTGTGGCTGACAGCGCCATAGTGATCGCTGCGACGGGGATGAGAGGTCGGTTAATGTTTAGCATGCTGGACATTATAGTGTTCGGTTCCTTAGTAGGCGCTGAACTAATCAATGCCCCCTATCGAATTAGGATTTGTTTTACCACAATCTCTAGGGGCCAAATAAGGCTTATCCGCAATGTTTAATGGCTCCATTCCCGCTCTAGTGACTCCTTTTCGCGATGGGTCGTTGGATGAGGCCGCTTTTCGCAAGCTGGTCGATTGGCAAATCGAGCAAGGCAGCGCGGCTCTTGTGCCATGCGGGACCACGGGCGAGACCTCTACGCTGTCCAATGCAGAGCATCACCGTGTTGTTGAAATTTGTATTGAGCAAGCCAGCGGGCGCGTGCCAATTATCGCCGGTTGCGGCTCCAATGATACGCAGAACGCCCTGCTGCATATGAACTTTTCCAAGAAAGCAGGCGCAGCAGCAGGCCTGTGTGTTGCGCCTTATTATAACCGGCCCAGCCAAGCGGGCCTGATTGCGCATTTCAGCTATTTGGCTGAAAACTGCAATTTACCCATCGTACTTTATAATGTGCCGGGACGAACGGTAACCGATCTAAAGCCGGAAACCACGATTGAACTGGCCAACAAATTTCCTGAGCAAATTATCGCAATCAAAGATGCCAGCGAGGATCTGTCACGAGTCGCTGATCACCGCATGGGTATCTCCAAGGAATTTTGCCAGCTTTCCGGCAATGATGAGCTGGCGCTGCCGTTCAATGCGGCGGGCGGCAAGGGCTGCATTTCGGTAACAGCGAATGTTGCACCGGCTCTATGTGCTGAATTTCAGGCGGCCTGTGCGGCCAATGATCTGGTTGAAGCGCGGAGGCTCAATGATCTGCTCTACCCGCTGCATTATGCGATGTTCTCAGACAGCTCTCCCGGCCCAGTAAAATATGCGCTTTCGCGTGTGCATGATTGGATCGAGCCGGGTGTGCGTCTGCCTCTGTGCAAGCCAAGCGATGCCTCGCGCAAAGCGGTTGATGCGGCGCTAGAACACGCAGGGCTTGTGTAAAAGCAATGGCGCGCCCCAAACCTGAAACCTTTGACAAGCAAAAGACCGTCGCGGAAAATCGCCGTGCGCGGTATGATTATGCGATTGAGGATAAGTTTGAAGCAGGCCTCGTTCTCCAAGGCACAGAGGTAAAAGCTTTGCGCGCTGGCCATGCGACGATCGCGGAAAGCTACGCCGAAATCCGCGATGGTCAGGTGTGGCTCGTGAATGCCAATATTCCAGAGTTCAGCCACGGCAACCGCAACAATCACGAACCCAAGCGTCCGCGCAAACTGCTGCTCAACACGCGCGAGGTGAACAAAATGTTCGGCGCTGTGGAGCGCAAGGGCATGACGATGGTGCCGCTGTCAGTGTATTTTAACAAAACTGGCCGCGCAAAGGTTGAGCTGGCCTTGGCCAAGGGTAAGCAAGCCCATGATAAGCGCCAAACGGCCAAGGATCGCGATTGGAAACGCGACAAGGCGCGGGTGCTGCGCGAGCAGGGCTAAGGGCTTTCTAGGATCTGCCAATTCGCATGCACAAATGCGTGAAAGAATAAAGCGCGATTCACCCCTTGGTCATCGCTGCTGCGCTACCCATATCCACAATAGTGAACAGCCTGCCGAAAAGGCGCAGGTTTTGCCCGTGTTTGGCTTGCGAAAAGCATCCGGCACGCGCAAAGCCTGACGGGTACAAATTGAGCGATAAACCACTACAATGGCAA
Source organism: Altererythrobacter sp. (assembly GCA_023299945.1). Classification (GTDB taxonomy): domain Bacteria; phylum Pseudomonadota; class Alphaproteobacteria; order Sphingomonadales; family Sphingomonadaceae; genus Erythrobacter. Next base: position 6,916 of record JALZVZ010000322.1, read on the forward strand.
AAGCAGATGCATTTCGGTTCAAGATGCCCAAGCGCGAAGAGCTTGCGGGCAACAAATATCTTGCGCCGATTGCACACCGTTTTTTGAACCCAGAGCTGTGGCGTTTCACCCGCCGCTCTGTGCCGCGCGGCGTTGCGTTGGGATTGTTCTGCGGTTTTATTATCCCTCTGGGTCAGATATTTTTGGCGGCGTTTTTGGCCCTGCCAGCTCGGGCCAATGTGCCCTTGGCTGCGGCCGTTACCTTTGTCACCAATCCCTTCACCTTCCCGTTTTGGGTCGTAGTAGCCAATTGGGTCGGAGCGACGGTGCTCAATATTGATGCAGAGATAGGCGGCATAGCCAATGAAGAGCTGGCAAGTGGGCGCTGGTTTTGGCTGATTGAATTGTTTGAAGCAGCTGGTGTGACAGTCTTTGGGTTTGGCGTGTTGGCGGTCGTTGGCTCGGCAATGGGCTATCTTTTGTCCGGCTGGATCTGGCGCTTTATGGTTGGGCGGCGGCGCAAGCGCCGGCTTAACCGCATGGAAGCACGGCTGGATGAACGGCTGGAGACAGGCCAAAGATGAGCATTTTGGGGGGAGTTGAAAATACGGATGTTGGCATAACCCAGCGGCCCAGCGTTGCTGTCAGCATGGTTGTTTTCGCTCTTATCGCAAGCGCGTTTATTCTGTATTTCGTGACCAGCGATTTGACGTTGGTGACTGCTTTTGCGCTTGGGTTAATTGTGATCCTGTCCGGCATTTTTGCCTTTCAGCGGATGAAGACCGCGCCTTTATCTCACACACAATTTGCAACACCTGATTGGTCGGTCACTGTCTCTGCAATGGAGCGGCCCGGAGTTGCGATTGCGGTAACCGATCGCGCCAACCGTTTAACCTGCGCCAGCCAAGATTTCTCCGCTTGGTTCGGTACAGACAATTCCCCCCCTCTTCTCAATCTTGGGCGTAATGCTCAAGAAGAGCTCTCGCGCCTCACCCGTATGGCATGGCGTGATGGTGCAGCGGTGCAGCAAGAACTGATCTCTGATGGCCCTGATGGCAAAGGCTACAGCCTGCGCGTGGAACGAGCTGGGCGCGGCGAAGACCATTTGGTCTGGCGTTTCCGCCGTCTGGACGTTGAAACAGACGAAGCGCTCAACCGCTATGATGTTGCGGGGCCCTTTGGCAGGATGCTGTCGCGCGCAGGGATTGAAGCCGTCGTTACAGAAGCCAACGGCATTGTGCGCAGTGTCTCGGCCGGTTTTGCTGAGCGTGCAGCGGGCGATGGCGAGGCCACTTTGGTTGGTCAAGACTATGTTAGCTTCCTGCGCTCTGACGAGCGTGAGCGGATTTTCTTTGCCCGCGAAGGTCGAGGCGGCACGCCGCAAACGCTCATCCATATCCCGCTCGATGACCCAGAGGCAAGAACCAGGCAAGCGCCCACTGGCCCTAGCGAGGCACCTTCGCTGATGCTGCTGGTAGATAGCGGCGTGGGTGTTGGTGGCGGTTGGGATGGGGCCAATCAAGCTGGTGTTGCTCAGCTTGAGGCATTGCTTGCGCAATTGCCGCTTGGTCTTGCGATGACGGACCGTGATGGTCGGTTCCTATTTGGTAATGATGCATTCCTGCGCTCGGTTGACCGCGAGGGACGCGGACTGCCGCCGTTCCCAACCGATCTGGTGGTGGCCGAGGATAAGGCTGCGCTTTCCGATGCAGTGCGCCGTCATGGGCGCGGGCCGACATCCAATAGCGATATGGCGATCCGTTTTGCGCACTCGCCCGAAGAACCCGTATCGCTTGGCATGGCCGGTGTGCGTGGGCTCGGCGAGGCGTCCGTCCTGATTAGTCTTGCCGACAGCAGCGAGGAAACGCAGCTTAAGCGCCAAGTTGCGCAAGCCACCAAAATGCAAGCAGTCGGCCAGCTCGCTGGCGGCGTGGCGCATGATTTTAACAATGTCCTGACAGCGGTGATTGGCACATGCGATCTGATGCTTTTGCGTCATACGCCGGGCGATAGCGATTATGATGATATTCAGCAGATCCGCGCCAATTCCAACCGCGCTGCATCGCTAACGCGGCAATTGCTCGCCTTCTCGCGCCAGCAAACCTTGCGCCCAGAGATTATCCAAGTGCCTGACGTTGTTAGCGAAGTTGGCCCGCTGATCACGCGTTTGTTGGGCAGTAAAATCCAATACCGGGTTCAGCATGACCGCAATTTGGGCCATGTCCGCGCCGACCCTCAGCAGCTTGAGCAGGTCATTATGAATTTGGCTGTGAACGCCCGTGATGCGATTCATTCGCGCGGCGATGGCATTGGGCTGATATCTCTGCTGACGCGGCGGATGGCGGCAAAGGAAGTGGAGAAAATGGGCTCAGACATTCTGCCCGTTGCCGATTATACGGTAATGGTCGTGCAGGATAATGGCGGCGGCATTCCGCCAGAAGCTATGCCCAAATTGTTCGAGCCATTCTTTACAACCAAGGATCAGGGCAAGGGCACGGGGCTGGGCCTGTCGACAGTTTACGGCATTGTGAAACAATCGGGCGGATTTATCTTCGTCAACAATATCAAAAATTCAGCGGAGCGCACCACGGGCGCGCGCTTCACCATTTATCTGCCAGTTTATAAAGGCGCGATGCCCAAGCCGAAAAGCGCAGAGCCTGAGATTACCGTCTCCAGCGATTGGTCAGGCGGGGGCAAAGTCCTGCTGGTTGAGGATGAAGATATGGTCCGCGCCGTGGCACAACGTTCGCTAGTAAGGGCGGGATATGAAGTGACGGCTTGGGCTGATGGCGAGGAAGGTTTGGCCGATTTCACAGCAGGCAGCCGCTATGATTTGATCGTTTCCGATGTGGTTATGCCGGGGATGGATGGCCCCGCGATGGTGCGCGGTATTCGCAAGATAGACCCCGATATTCCAGTGCTTTTCATGTCAGGCTATGCCGAGGAACAATTGCGCAAGGATATTGATGTGCCCAATATGCACTTCATTCCCAAGCCGTTTAGCGTCAAAGAAATTAGCGCCAAAGTTGGCTCGGTTATGGGCAGCACCAAACAGTCAGCTAACAAATAATAGGGCTATATAAGACGGGGAAGAGTGGTTGGAATTGAGGTGGCTGACGGTTGGTTTGTCGCTTAGAATCACCTATTCATCTTAAATACAGCACGGCACGTCATGCTTTGATGAAGAGTTTTTAAGGGAGTGGGATTTTGGTGAAATCACGGATTTTGGCAGCAGTTGGATTGGCCGCATTGGGCATGGCAGGAGCCTCCACAACGGCAATCGCGCAGCAGGACCAATCGCAAAATATCGGCGATCCCGATGCGACTGCGCAAGGCGATGTTGCGGTTACGATTTACAACAATAATCTCGCACTGGTGCAGGATGTGCGCCAGCTAAACATCAAAAACGGCCGTAGCAAAATTGAATTTCCCGATGTGTCTGCGCAAATCCGTCCCGAGACACTGAGCTTTTACGCGCCAAATACCACGATCATCGAGCAGAACTTTGACTTTGATCTGCTGACCCCGACCAAGATGATGGAAAAAGCCATTGGTCAAACGGTGACTTTGCTGCGGACCAATCCTGCAACGGGCCGCGAGACACGCGAACGCGCGAAGGTGCTTTCTACCGCTGGCGGCGTCGTGATCCAGATCGGCAGCCGGATCGAAGTGCTGCGCGATGACGGCCTGCCAGTGCGCGTGATCTTTGATAAAGTGCCGCCCAATTTGCGCGCGCGGCCAACGTTGTCTGTGAACTTGCAAAGCACACGCGGCGGCACTCGGCCTGCATCTATCCGTTATCTCACACCTGGCCTTGGGTGGAGCGCGGATTATGTCGCGCTCTATAATGAAGCCAATGACAGCATTGATATGCAGGGCTGGGTCACGCTGACCAACAACACTGGCACGACTTTCCATCGCGCTGACACTTTGCTGGTGGCGGGCAATCCTGCTGGTCGCGGCGGCAATCGCCGCAACAACAATCGCAATCTTGTGCGTCCTGGCACCGAAAGCGCTGATCGTGAGCGGCTGGGTGACTTTTACCTCTACCCGATTGCTGGCCGCACAACGATTGCCAATGCGCAGACCAAGCAGGTCAGCTTTCTCGATGCGCAGGCCGTTCCTGCCCGAAAGGTCTATGCCCGCAATATAGGCTGGCTGACCAATGACAGCAGCCCGCGCAACGTCGCTAGCCAGATCAGCTTCTCCTCATCGCGCGATCAAGGGCTGGGCGATGCTTTGCCCGCAGGCACGGTGCGTTTTTACCAGCGCGACAAAAAGGGCACGCCGCAGTTTATTGGTGAGAATGCTATCGGCCACACACCCATGGGCAGCGAATTGTCGCTCAAGACCGGCGACGCGTTTGATATTTTTGTGCAATCCGAAGTGGAAAAGCGCGAGGAAATCACCTCAAGCGAATGGGAGCGCAGCGCGCGCTATCGCATCATCGAAGAAGGCGCTGTTACCCGCCAAGTTGATGTCGAGCGGCCTAAGAAATATTACCGCACCACAATGCGCTACACTTTCACCAGCGCCAAAAACACGCCGATCGAGGTGGATCTGACGCAAAATGGATTGATGCGCGGTTGGTGGGCGAATGATTACCGGATTACCTCGGAAGACATCACAGGCCGCCAAATCAATGCGAACACCCGTAAATGGACGGTGCCTGTGCCTGCCAATGGCACGCGCGTTGTCCGTGTGACCTACGAAACGCGTTACTAAGGCGGCGCGCGCGTGATGCGGCTTTCCTCCATTTTGCTCGGGCTGGCAGTGATGCTTGCTAGCGTTCCATTGAGCGCGCAAGACCCTCGCGCGGTGATTGATGCCAGCGCGCCTACGGATTTGTCCGTCACGGTCTACCGTGATCCGAACCGGGGCGAGGGGCAAAAAATCAACAAAAACTGGCCCCGCGGTTTTGCGATGATTTCCGAGACTCGTACGGTCACTTTACCGGCGGGGACAAGCAAAATCCGGTTCGAAGGCGTGGCCGAAGGCATGGTCGCCGTCAGCGCGATTGTAACGGGACTGCCGGGCGGCACGATTGAGAAAAACCGCAATGCTGAATTGCTCTCGCCTGCCTCGCTGGTGAACGGCAATTTGGGCAATATGGTGCAGATTACGCGCACCAATCCTGCGACTGGTCAGGCGAAATCAGAAGACGCTTTTGTGCGCACGCGGGCCGATGGCGGTTTGGTTCTAGAAACGCAGTCGGGCTTCGAAGCGATCCGCTGCGCTGGACTTCCTGAAAAAATCACCTTTGACGGCGTGCCTGCGGGCTTGTCAGCCAAGCCTATTTATTCGGTCAACACCAACAGCCCGCGCGGCGGCACGTATGAGATTGTGCTGACTTATATCTCGTGGGGCTTTGACTGGCAGGCGAATTATGTCGGCACGCTTGGTGAGGCGGTTGGGGGTGAAAGCAGCGCTGATGGTGAGTTTTCCATGGGGCTGCTGAGCTGGCTGACATTGGTGAACAATAACGGCCAGAGTTTCGATAATGCGCAGCTTTTGGTGATTGCCGGTAAGCTGAATGTCACCAGCAATTATCAGCAGCTTGCGGCCAATCCACGTGCAGCGGCGATGCGTTTGCAATGCTATCCGATTGGTAGCACATCGGCAGGGTCCCCGATTAGCAACTCTTCCCGACGCGATGAGATCAGAGTTTCTGCAATGCGCAAAAGAGGTGTGCCGATGATGCAGGCGATGGCCGCGCCTGCGCCTGTTGCGATGGATGTGGGTGAAGCTGAAGCCGCGGTGATGAAAGCGGTTGAAGAAAACCTCGGTGATCTCAAGCTCTACCGTGTGCCGGAACGCGTGAATGTATCGGCCAAGGGTATGAAGCAAGTCGCCTTCCTTAATCAGGAAGCTGTCAAAGCCCGCTACCTCTACCGCGCTCCCTGTAGCTTCGCAGTAACGCGCGAAGGCGTTAGAGCGCCCAGCTTTTTTGCCACCGACATGCTGCTTGTGACAAAGAACGAGGAAGAACGCGGGCTGGGCATGGCCCTGCCGCAAGGCGCACTGGCCGTATTTGAGCCGGGTTCCACTGGCACACAATTGGTCGCCGACACCAATCTGCGCGACTATGCCGAAGGCCAAGATGTCGAATTGCCCATTGGGTCTAGCAGTCAAGTATTTGCGCAATGCGTACCAGCACCAGGCCCGGTGACAGAAGCCAATATGCGCAAGTGGTTTACAATGGGCGCAAAGCTCACCAACGCCAATCCGCATGCCATTCGCGTGCGAATGGATCTGGGCGAATCGGGCGGATGGGAAGCGCGCTTCAATGGCGCAAAGACGCGGCTGAAAGATGGCCGAATTATCGCTGAAGTGAATGTTCCAGCCAATGAGGAACGCACGTTTTCATGGCGAATTCGCGCCACTGAATAACTTTTTCAAATAGAAATACATATCTATTTCAGAAGCTTATGCGGTCGAATCAGGTGATCCAACCAAAAAATACTGTTCCCTACTTGTTCTTATGGAACAAAGAGCGTACAAAATGTCTCAACAACTGATTGGAGCTGGTTACTGGTTTGTAACTAGGCAAGCAAAGGAGACCATGCGATGGCCACGTCACTGAAACTCGTTGAAAAGGAAAAATCCGTGGACCGTCAAAAGGCACTGGATGCCGCACTCGCTCAGATTGACCGTGCCTTTGGCAAGGGATCGGCGATGAAATTGGGCTCGAAAGAGGCGATGAATATCGAAGCGATTTCGACCGGATCGCTAGGGCTTGATATTGCGCTTGGAATTGGCGGGCTGCCGAAAGGGCGCGTCATTGAAATTTATGGTCCGGAAAGCTCGGGCAAGACAACACTTGCCCTGCACGTAATTGCAGAGGCGCAGAAGAATGGCGGTACAGCCGCATTTGTTGATGCTGAGCATGCGCTTGATCCTATCTATGCCAAGGCATTGGGCGTTGATACTGACGAGCTAATTGTCTCGCAGCCCGACACTGGCGAGCAAGCGCTTGAAATCACCGATACTTTGGTGCGCTCCAATGCGATTGATGTGCTGGTGGTCGATTCGGTTGCAGCTTTGGTGCCCCGCGCTGAAATTGAAGGCGAGATGGGCGATACGCATGTTGGCCTTCAAGCGCGTTTGATGTCGCAATCTCTTCGCAAGCTGACCGGTTCAATCAACCGTTCCAAATGTATGGTGATTTTCATCAATCAGCTGCGCATGAAAATTGGCGTAATGTATGGCAACCCAGAGACCACTACTGGCGGTAATGCGCTGAAATTTTATGCCTCTGTGCGGCTCGATATTCGCCGCATTGGCCAGATTAAAGACCGCGATGAAGTTGTTGGCAATGCGACCCGCGTGAAAGTGGTCAAGAACAAGGTCGCACCGCCGTTCAAGCAGGTTGAGTTTGATATCATGTACGGCCAGGGCGTCTCGAAAATCGGCGAGATACTCGATCTTGGTGTGAAGGCCGGCGTGGTCGAAAAATCGGGTAGCTGGTTCTCTTATGACAGCATTCGGATCGGCCAAGGCCGCGAAAATTCGAAAACATACCTCAAAGAAAACCCAGAAGTTTGCGACAAGTTAGAAGCCATTATTCGTGGCCGAACTGATGAAGTCGCCGAGGAAATGATGACAGGCCCTGACGCGGAGGACTGACACTTTTCTCAAGCGGGCGAAGATTTTCGTTCGGAGACATGGAAAGCCGGAACTTGCTTTGCTTCTTGCATTGGCTTGGTCCGGCTTTTCCTTTGATTAGGGCGGGCGGGTGATTGCTGTAGGCTTCGTAAGCATAGGTCGCTAAAAAACGCAGCGAACAATGCACGCTCATACTTGTCGCCTTCGCCCTTAGCGACTAACTGCATTTGTATGACGTCTACGAACGAAATCCGCAGGTCTTTTCTCGACTATTTTGCCGGTGAGCAACATGCCCAAGTGCCCAGTGCGCCTTTGGTCCCTTACAACGATCCCACATTGATGTTCGTCAACGCTGGCATGGTTCCGTTCAAGAACGTTTTTACCGGATTTGAAACGCCGCCATCCGCCCGGGCTACCAGCTCGCAAAAATGCGTGCGGGCGGGCGGCAAACACAATGATCTCGACAATGTCGGATACACTGCGCGCCACCATACATTCTTTGAAATGCTCGGGAATTTTTCCTTCGGCGATTATTTCAAAGAACAAGCAATCTTGCACGCTTGGACCTTGCTTACGCGCGAATGGGGGCTTTCGGCTGATCGCCTGACCGCGACGGTCTATCATGACGATGATGAGGCATTTGACCTTTGGCGCAAAATCTCCGGCCTGCCTGAAGAGCGCATCATCCGTATCACTACCAATGATAATTTCTGGTCGATGGGCGACACAGGGCCATGCGGTCCGTGCTCAGAGATTTTTTACGATCATGGCGACCACATCCCGGGCGGTCCTCCTGGAAGTCCTGATGAAGACGGCGACAGATTTGTAGAAATTTGGAACCTCGTCTTTATGCAATATGATCAGCGTGAAGGTGGGGAGCGCGGGGCTCTGCCCAAGCCATCGATCGATACGGGCATGGGGCTCGAACGGGTCGCGGCGGTGATGCAGGGCGTGCACAATAATTATGATACCGATACGTTCAAATCCTTGATCGAGGCTTCGCAGAATATTACGGGCGAGCACACTTCGGATGAGCAATTGGCCAGTCACCGGGTTATTGCCGATCATTTGCGGTCCACCAGCTTCCTGATGGCGGATGGCGTGCTGCCATCCAATGAAGGGCGCGGATACGTGCTGCGCCGGATTATGCGCCGCGCCATGCGCCATGCGCATTTGCTTGGCGCTGGCGAGCCCATGATGCACCGGCTTGTGCCAGCTTTGGTCACAGAAATGGGGCAGGCCTATCCAGAATTGCAGCGCGGACAAGCACTGATCCAAGAAGTGCTGGAACGCGAGGAGACACAATTCCGTAAAACCCTCGAAAGAGGCCTTGGCTTGCTTGATGAGGAAACGGCCTCGCTCCAATCTGGCGCGCGATTAAGCGGCGAGACGGCATTCAAACTCTACGACACATTTGGCTTCCCATACGATCTAACCGAAGATGCCCTGCGCCCGCGCGGAATTGGTGTTGACCGGGCTGGTTTTGATGCCGCGATGGAACAGCAAAAGGCGGCGGCGCGCGCGGCTTGGAAAGGTTCGGGAGAGGCGGCGTCGGATGAAGTTTGGTTCGATATCGCCGAACGCGAGGGCGCCAGCGAGTTTACCGGATATGCCTCAACCGCCGGTGAGGGGACAGTCGTTGCTTTGGTAAAAGATGGCAAGCAGGTCGCGTCAGCCAGTAAGGGTGACGAGCTATTTATTCTCACAAATCAAACACCCTTTTACGGCGAAAGCGGCGGGCAGGCAGGTGACATGGGCTCCATCGCATCCAACGATGGAATGGCCGCTGATGTTCGTGACACTGCCAAACCTTTAGGCCGCTTGCATACGCACCTTGCCATGATTTCGGCAGGACAAATTGCAGTGGGCGATACTGTGCAACTGCAAGT